>JAYFRI010000208.1:0-1862 GCA_034926015.1 Paludibacter sp.
AAACGGCCCGATAATGATTACCTGCATTTTAGCAACATCTTCCTTGTTCAATTTCAGATTCAACATACTATAATTCTGTGAATTATACTGATCGAAAGCCATTTTCAGCTTATCATAATCAAATGTACCCGAAAGAACTGCCACAGACACATAATGTGGCTCGTTGGCTCTGTATGCAAAAAGATTTTTGAACAATGGAACATCCTCTTCTTTAGGCGCTACCACAACAGGAGCAGACGGTTGAACAGACGTTTTCAGAACTACTGTTGTGGTATCGGCTTTTTGCTGCTTTAGTATTGACGATTCAAGTACATTTTTATCTAACAGGTTTTCAACTTGTTTTTGTTTTTCTATCAATACCGCAGTTGGTTCAGTCTTTGCTGTTGATCTTTTTGAAGGCGTTTCTTTTTTATTTTCAGTAACATTATGCTTTGTTGTCAGAGCAGGCGCTTTTGCCAGAAGATTTTTTGACTGAAACGCAAAATACTCTTCCAAAGATGACAAAGATCTCAGAATACCATAATTTTCTTCTGAAATAATTACCTTCTCAATTTTCAGTTCGTTCATTAAATCCGACAAAGCAGCGTTCTTTGATATTGAATTTACATACCATTCCACCTCCTGATATGACTCAAAATTTGTGACTGATAACGAATTGCGAACATTATCTAGCTTTCCTGTCAACAAATCGAAATCTTTCACCATAAAGCTACTAAAATTATAGGCCGCTATGTTATAAAGCAATTTATTCATTGCCTGAACATCAGCATCGGTGACAAGCAGCAAACGATGTTTTGTTGCTTTATCGTCGGAATACTGACGGGTAACAATATCAGATTCAGCTTGTTCTGTATCTCTTTCGCGTCGACTCAGCAAAGTGCCATGCGACGTTCCGGCAGTAGCTTCTCTCCCCTGTTTTATGAGTGCCAGTATATCTTTGGACATTGCGCTTACATCACTTTCCGGAAATTTATCTACAACATCGTTCAGCGAGGCTTCAAACACATCAGGCTGCTCTGTTTTACCAACACTCAAAGCATTGAGAAACATAAATTTTGGAAGCAATACCGAAAGCGGATAATTCTTTTTTACAAATTCGGCATTCTTTTTTACCGTTTTGTAATCGCTTGCATTATAAGCATTGTAGGTGATGCTGTAAAGCGAATCTTGTTCGCGATACATGCGCGTCATTCGGTCAAAATAATCAGGTTGCGAAATAACTTCTACATATTTTGAATTCGGGAATTCACTGATCAACTTATTTTTATAAACATCGGCTTTTGATGGATTTCCGGTTTTTGACTCAAGCATATAACTCTGAAAATAGGTCTCGAGCCTTCTTTCATCAGTAGGAAAACGTTTAGCAAATTCATCAAAAGTCTTTACCGCCATTGCATAATCTTCAACTTTGTCCTTGTAAATCATCCCCATATTGAAAAGCGCAGTAGCAATTTCAGCATTTGATTTTTCGATTTGCTGAGGCGTCACAGGGATCTGCTTAAGATAAAACGCAGGATTTTTATTATCGGACGCAGCTGATGCGCTGATAGCAGTTGAATCATTCTGGTTATCAACAGACTGAGGCAAGACATCGGAACTAGTTTCTTCTGTAAAAAGCACAGATGATTTATTTGCCCTTCTCCAGTTGTCCTCAAGCTTACGTTTACCCCATTTTTTTTGAAAATCACTTTGTCCCGTTTTCAGCAAGTTCGAATTATAAAAATACCAACTGCCCACTCCCCCGGGATTTTCTCCAATAAGTGTCATGTTTTCTTCTTCCGGATTAAATCCTGATTCATTTTTGGCCAGCTCGGCTTCGGCAGAAACTTTTTCATCCGCAATAAGTTGTGCAATAATTTTAT
>JAYFRI010000225.1:0-3368 GCA_034926015.1 Paludibacter sp.
GGTCCTACAAGTATCACTTTTTCAAAAGCAAATTGCCCAATCAGCCGAACAATGTTTTGATGTTCCTCATCGCTTTGGTCGCCAAGTTCAAGCATATCACCAAGAATCACTACCTTGTGTTCCACATCCATTTCACCAAAGTTCAGCAACGCCGCCCGCATACTTGTAGGGTTGGCATTGTAAGCATCCACCACAAGTTTGTTTCTGTCCGTCACTGTAAGTTGCGAACGATTGTTCTGTGGGGTATAATTTTCGAGCCCTTTTTTAATTGTTTCCGCAGCCACACCGAAGAAATCACCAATGGCCACAGCCGCCAAAACGTTTTCGGCATTGTAACTACCAATCAGTTTTGTGTGAATATCAAAGTCAGGGCTGTTTCTGAGCGTACATTTCATATTCAGAAACGGTGCACCCGCACTCACACTTCCATGCACAGGACAAAGTGTATTTTCGGAGTCGAGACTGTAGATATGCACACGGTTTTTCATATCAAAACCTGCCTTTATTGCCATTTCAGTCAAATGCTTGTTGTCACTGTTGATAAAAATGGCTTCGCCCTGACCGAAAATATAATCGTACAATTCAGCTTTAGTTTTCTTCACCCCTTCGAACGAGCCAAAACCTTCGAGATGTGCTTTGCCTACATTGGTGATAATACCATAATCGGGACAAGCTATTTCGGCCAGCGTTTTTATTTCGCCGGGATGGTTAGCCCCCATTTCGATGATTGCAATTTCGTGTTCGGGTTTTATTTTAAGCAGCGTTAGCGGCACTCCAATGTGATTGTTCAGGTTGCCCTGGGTATAAAGTGTGTTGTATTTGCCCGAAAGCACCGCAGCAATCAATTCTTTTGTGGTTGTTTTTCCGTTGGTTCCGGTAATACCTATCACCCTGGTTTTCAACTGTTGTCTGTGTTGCTTTGCGAGTTGCTGCAAAGCTGACAACACGTTATCCACAAGAATATAACGTTCGTCAAGCACATATTCAGGATCGTCAACAATAGCAAAGGCGCATCCATTGTCGAGTGCTTTTTTTGCAAAATCGTTGGCATTAAAGTTTTCACCTCTTAATGCAAAAAACAACGAACCTTCAGGACAGTTCCGGCTGTCGGTACAGATGATGGGATGTTGTTGAAACAGTGCGTACAGATTCATTTTTATAAAATCGGTAATTGAATAGAATTGTATGCAAAAATAGTCATATTCGGGTGAATAATTGTATATTGATTTGCAAAATAAACAAAAAAGGTTAAGCACAAACTTAACCTTTTGAAAAACACAATAGACAATCACTTATAAGTTGAAAACCAATGATAATTTCAAATCATTATTTTTCCATTCGTAATCCTCGCGATTGTCGCGGTCCAACATACCCCAGTCGTAACTTACACGCACCGAAATATCATTAAAACCAAGTCCCGCTCCCACGCCCAATTGCAAATCGAAAGGAGAATAGGTTTTTTACCCGATGCATATTCATCTTTATAGATATTCTCGCCTTCAATCGAACTATTGATAGTCCCCGAAGTTGCGCCTTTGGTTTTTTCCGAAATGGCATAATTAAAGTTCGGACCACCGAAGAAGAAAACATTCAATCCTTCGCCAACCGTCATTTTTGCTGTAAGGCGTACAGGCAAATCTAATGTATGCGCTGTAGTTGATGTTTCTATTGTCTGACCTAATACCGTGGTTTGCGATGAATTTCTGAGGTAATTGTACAATAAACCATACTGTAAACTTATGGGTCCCTGAACATCAATTTCGGCAACCGGCCCTGCATGAAAACCACTTAAACCTTCATTGCTTCCTACCGCAACTGAATTGCTGTATCCTGCTACAAAACCAACCTGTGCACTTGCACCTGCTGATAACATGACTATTAATGCTAATAATCCAAATCTGATCTTTTTCATAAAAATAATGTTTTAAATTAATAAATAGTTACAAGGAATATAGTTACGAGTTCCGGGTTTCGCGTCTCGCGTTTCGGGTTCCGGGTTCACGAAAACAGGTCGTTCACTATTATTACTTATACACACACAGACAACGGTAGCAAAAATGCGACCGAAGTACTGGATTCCTCAAAAATTAAACATAATTTAATATTTAGAACTGATACACAAGCGACACATACCATCCACCCTGGCGTAATAATTTACTGGTGTCCACTTTGTTAATGCTATTGATGCCAAAGTCGTAACCACCTTTTAACTGATAGTTTTTCCACTGCACACCACCACCGGCGCCCATTTGGAAATTGATACGACTGATCATTGCGCTTTTGTAAAGATCTTCGGTGCCATTGGTAGGAACATTTACGAATTCAATCACCTCTCTAAGCGAAGAGCTTAAAACAGCTGTTGTTTTGCGGGGTTGAGCAATCCCTACATTAATATTAGGTCCTGCAAAACCGAATACCTTCAGGTTTTTCGAAAGCGGAAGGGTATAGGTAAGTCTTAACGGAATATCGATAGAATGTCCGAAAGTTTTATAAGTTACCGAGTCGGTGGAACTGTAATACTGCACTTGGTTTGAATACACAAGGTAATACAAAGCGCCGGTAAGTAAACTGAAATTATGTTTCAGACCAAATTCAGCCGTGACTCCTAAACGACCGCCATTGAAATAATTGGTGCTGAATTCCGCACCCGATTGTTTAGGGCTTACAAAACCAACTTCTAACCGATAAGTTTGAGCCGAAAGAATGCCGATGGATAAAACCATGGAAACGAGTATAAGTTTGAGGGTCGATTTCATTGTACTGTTGTTTGATGGACTGAAAAAAGTTTATGAGCGCAAAGATATGCTTTTTTAGAGTTATTCCGTTAATGAAAAACGCTGTAAAAGCCCAAAAAGTGTGAAATTTGAAAGTTTTTGCAAATATTATACATTGAATCTAAACCGGAGAACCATAATGTGCGGGGTTGAAACAGTACGAAGGTTTATTTTCAGTACCATCATTCCTTATTATTACAAGGAGATGGCACAAAAAAAAACTTCCGTTATCCCTGAAGGACAACAGAAGTTTTAGTATGCTTTTTTTAGGAGCTAAAATTAGCTTCTTGGAGTTGCTTCTTTAACAACCATTGCACGTCCGTCAAATTCTGCACCGTTAAGTTCAGAAATAACTTTTTTTGCAGCAGCGTCGTCAGCCATTTCAACGAAAGCAAAACCTTTTGATTTGCGAGTGTCACGATCGATGATGATTTTGCATGAATCAACCTGACCATACTCTTCAATAACTTCTTTAAGATCGCTTTCTCTAACTTTGTAACTTAAGTTACCTACGTAAATGTTCATAAAATAAATTTAAAAAAATTGGTTATAAAAAATTTGGTTTCAAGAACAGCATAAACAAACGAGGGTTAA
>JAYFRI010000285.1:0-2335 GCA_034926015.1 Paludibacter sp.
ATTGCCCGCCGCCCCAAAGCGCATCGTGTGCTTGCCTAAAACGGCGAGTTAACTCTTCTTGGCCAATTATAGTTAAATCGAAAAAGCGTTGTTTCCCTTCTTCTATTGGAATCTCCTCGGCATTATATACATATTTGTAACTCGCAAGATGTTTTACACCATTTTGGGGAATATCCGGTTGCTGTGCTCGAAGGTCCTGCTGCTTATCAACTTCAAAATATTCATTTCGCAACCCAGAAGTAATCCAGACGTATTTTATGTCATTAGGAAGGGCATACGCATAACTATATGCCTGTTCAATCGCTTGCACAAATTCTGGCTCACTGATATCTTGTCTTTTGCATTCAATTAAGATATATGGTCGCAAGCAATCGTCATCCTGATAGACGATTATGTCTGCTTCCTTTGTTTCTGCTCCCATTTGAACTGGCACGTATAGCCGAATACGCTTAGGAGTATAGCCGTAGTCAAAAATTAAACGCAAAAAAGCTTCGGCTTCTACTTGTTCCTCTGGATTTTGAAAATTCCTTGTTTTATTCTGATGGATATAACAAATTTGCTTAGGGGTGTCTTGTTGTTCCGTGTCTTCTCTATACACACCAACGTAATCTGGCATATCAGGAAAAGAAATATATCCCTTACGAACTCCCGAACTCAAAATATTCATCGTTTTTGTGTTATTTTTCATGTCATTCATCGATTGTTATAAACTTATTTGATATTATTGATTTTGCAAAGCAACAGAATATATTTCCATTTTAATACAGGTTGTCATTACGTTTAAAAGTAAATACTTCGGCTTTCAGCATATGCCTTTGCCTTCCTTGTATATAGCGCATCTCTTCCTAGAAGGGGATATCGTCATCTGGTATTTCTGTTTTAACTTGTGAAAGTTTATATGATAAGTTATTAAACACTAGGCGCTGCGCATTGCAATCCAAATTTGCGAACCAACCACGAAAATTCTTAACAATATCGATCGAAATTTCAATGCGCGGCCTATACCTATAGTCTCCGATTATTAAACAGGAAAGCAAATCGCTATTTTTTTGAATAATATCCTCAAAACAATTATTTCTTAACACCCCATCAATTTGCTTTAAGAAAATGGATATGTCTTCATTGAATTTTGGTTCTTCCGTAAAACAGACAATAGTTTTATATAAGGCATTAGCAAATGCTTGATAGATTTTTTTACCACCTTCTGTTATATTTAAGGAAGAAAAATCTTTCTTGCCTATCGCTTCTTTCGCTTCTGCAAAAGAGGCAAACCGATCCTGGCGCTTTTCTTTCATCATTCGCGTCAAGATATGTTGATAAGCAAAGGTATATAATAAATTAGCGTTGCGTAATAAACGCTGATACAGTTCAGCGAGATAAAACATGTCTGTTTGGGCATCATAGCTGCCGCTAAAATATTCTTCCGGCAATGCATCCAATCCTGAGCGATTAATAATATCTAACATGCTATCTTGTGGAGATGCCTCCACAGGTTTAAATATTTTACCCAGACCGAAATCAATGATCTTTGCAGTCCCATTCTTGTCCACCATAATATTGCCCTCACGAATATCACGATGTATAATGTGATTTTCCTCCATATATTGAAATGCATCGATTAATTGAACGAATATTCCATTAAAAATATTTTCGTCCATTGGCATGCAATCATTCAAATAGCTTTCAATGCTTTGGCCATCTATATATTCCATAAGGATATAACCAGTATGGAGGTTTTCGTACAGGTAGTAGTTAAATACACGAACTATATTTTTGTGATTTAACCTGTACAGAAGTTTTATTTCTTGTTTGAAGGACTTGAAAAACGCGTCTTGATACTCTGGAAATTCAGGGTTATATTTTTTGGCGACAAAAAGTTCCTCTAAATCAGGATCTTGAAGGACAACCGCTTGCCCAAATGAGCCATGTCCCAAGTCGGGATTAACCATTACATAGTCTTTCTGGCGGAGGAAAGAGATAATGTCGCCTTCTTTTTTTTCCATTCATAACCTCCTTTTAGCATGCCATAATAGAATACCAAAAAAACCAAAGTCAAACTGTAATTCTAATGATAAATGCCCAATCTCTGTGATGCCCTCGAATTCTGAACAATTTGCATCGGCGTAGAACAGCAGGTGAATTAGGCCAGGTGAAAGATATGTGTAAACGTCCTTGTCCTACCATCGTCATTTAACTTCATATTGCAAGTGTTAAAATAGGTTTCGTCCGGCGGTTTGTATTCCAGCGCCGAATGAATCCATCTGGTATTATAAAAGCTACTTCGATTTATATCATAGATCGTAATTACAGTAGTTGAACCAAGCCATTTTCGATC
>JAYFRI010000047.1:0-5018 GCA_034926015.1 Paludibacter sp.
AAGAATGTGACGCATGAGATTTTCTATAAAATAAATGGTGAGGGAAGTTTACTTATTGGTGAAACGGCTCAAACCATGAAGGAATACAACAATAATGAAGCTGAAGCCCGAATGAAAAAACCTGCCAATGACAAACCCTACGAATTGCCGGTTTTCAACATCGATTCGGCTACTTACAGCGGCTATATTAAAAACTACACTGCGCGAACCGGAGTGAAAACAATTTCAGTTTCGTTGGATGACATAATTACCGGTAATCAAAGTTCGTTTGTGGCGCGGATAGATGAAAATGGTTATTTCTCAATGAAACTTCCATTTTACTACCCTCATTCATGTTGGGTGAGGTCGCCTATTTTTAACGGATCTGTTTTTCTGGAACCGGGCAAGGAGCTTTTTCAGCTGATCGACCCCAGCAAAAAACTAATGCTGTTTATGGGCGAAACAGCAAGAATTAATTATGATTTGACGAGAATTGGTTATTATCGAAGTTTTAATTATAACGAGAGAAGTGAAAAAATCCTTGACATGACACCTGCTCAATATAAGCTGTTTTGCAGTAACTTTGAATCAAAAGATATGAAAATGCTTGACTCATTGGCCAAAACAGGTTCCCTGTCTGCCAAGGCCTATCAGGTAGCAAAAATGGATTTGTTGTACAGTTATGCAGGAAACAAAATGGAATATAACATGTACTGGGACAATGCTTATCGCGACAAAAATAAAATACCACGTACGCAACGAACATTGCCGGAAGAACCCGATTCGATAACTGCCGATTATTACGATTTTCTGAACACCGACTTTGTAAATAATCAGTTAGCAGTGTTAAGCTCGGGTTATAATACTTTCATTAACAGGTTGAAATTTTTGGATATACTTCGTCCTACAGACCTTAAGCTCTCAAGCAATACACAGGATATAGCCGTTGAACTCGAAAAATCGGGATATGTTTTGCCGGCTTCGCAGCGATTGATGATAGATAAACTAAATGAATTGGATTCGCTCAGAAACACAATAGAGGAGCAGGAGTTTAATAAAAAATACGGCGCAGGAATAGCTGATTTCAATAGTAAATACAGTGACACCCTGCAAATTATTTATAAAAAATACAATAAAATTTCAAATGAAATTATCGATAATTATTTCAAAGAAAACAAGATAAAGCTCACTTCTGACGAAAAAAAATTATGGAAAATTCTCAGGAAGCATGATGCATCGGCATTAGTACAAAAAACCAAAGAATTTTATTCGCTGTATTCTGATTCGATATCAAAATTTCATGAAAAGCACAGAGAGTTCATTACTGATATACACAACAACAGATGGTATTCAGCAACATACGAAAATCTGAAAAAACGACTCAACATCGACAAAGGCTTAGCCACCGATATAGTGATAGCACAGGATGATTGCCGTAAAATTGTGGAAGAACTTACACCGGTAAGCGACAAAAAATTAAAAACAATTCAACAACAATTCAGTACACCTTTTGTAGCCAACTATGTAGCGCTTTGTAACGCACAGACCATTGCCAAATTGGAAGCCAACACAAAAATGAAAGATTTTGTAGTGAACGAAACGCCAAAAGTGGAAGGCGATCAGATTTTTGATGCCATAATGGCCGAATACAAAGGAAAAGTTGTTTATGTGGATTTCTGGGCTACCTGGTGCGGACCATGCCGTGGTGGAATAGAACAAATTAAACCTTTAAAAGAAGAGTTGGCAGGTAAAGATATTGTTTTTGTATATATCACCAATCCAACTTCGCCTCAAAGTACCTGGGCAAACATGATTTCCGACATTAAAGGCGAGCATTACCGTGTAGGCAATGATGAATGGAACTTTTTAGCCGCTAAATTCAATATATCGGGAATTCCGCATTATGTGCTGGTAAATAAAAAATCGGAAGTGGTAAATCCAGAATTAGGACATCATGATAATGTAAGTCTGAAATCAATTTTGGAAAAATACATTAACGAGTAATTTTTTTTTTCGATAATAACAGTAAATTATTAACAATCAACAATAAATTAAAAATGAAAAGAAACATTTCTTTGGCTACTTTACTGCTGGCTTTGTTTATGACTTTTTCGTCGTATGCACAAAAAGCGCATAATCCGATTATTTATGCAGATGTACCGGATGTGTCCATGATTCGTGTGGGCGATACTTTTTATATGGCCAGCACTACCATGCACATGTGTCCCGGAGTTCCAATAATGAAATCGAAAGATTTGGTGAATTGGGAGATTGTTAGCTATGCTTACGATAAGCTTGGCAATGACGATGCACTGAGCCTTGTGAACGGAAAAAGTAATTACGGGAAAGGCTCGTGGGCAAGCAGTATTCGTTATCATAACGGAACGTACTATGTGGCAACTTATGCACAAACCACCGATAAAACCTATATTTTCAGAACCAATGATATAGAAAAAGGGAAATGGGAGAAGACTGAATTTAAACCCGGATTCCATGATTGTTCGCTGGTTTTCGATAATGACAGGGTTTTCCTGATAACCGGAAACGGTCGCCTTCAGATTGTGGAACTGAACAAAGACCTAACCGGCGTTAAAGAAGGAGGTGTCAATCAGGTATTAATTGAGAATGCAAGTGCCATAACCGAACCGAATATGTTGAGAGCAGAAGGATCGCAACTTTTCAAACACGATGGTAAGTATTATTTGTTTAATATTTCATGGCCTCGCGGAGGAATGCGTACGGTATTGGTAAACAGAGCCGACAATCTTTTCGGCCCGTGGGAAGCCCGTGTGGCTTTACAGGACAAAGGTGTGGCGCAAGGTAGTATTATTGATATGCCTGATGGCAGATGGTTTGCCTATATGTTTCAGGATCACGGATCGGTAGGACGAATACCTTATCTTGTCCCAATGAAATGGGTGGACGGATGGCCGGTAATGGGCGAAAATGGAAAAGTGCCGGAAACACTTGATTTGCCTGCGAATAAAAGCCTGATTCCCGGCATTGTTAATAACGATGAATTTACCCGCAAAAAAGGCGAACCGGCTTTACCGTTGGTTTGGCAATGGAACCATAATCCGGATAACAACCTTTGGTCGGTGACCGAACGTCCCGGATACCTGCGTCTTAAAACCGCCCGTATCGATAGTTTATTTCTCAAATCGCGCAATACGTTAACTCAACGCACTTTTGGTCCTGTTTGCTCTGGAACAACATTGCTTGATGTTTCAAAACTGAAAGATGGTGACTTCGCCGGTTTGGTGGCATTGCAACGCAAATTCGGAGTAGTTGGTGTGAAAGTGGTTGGCAAAGCGAAATATGTGTATATGGTAAGCAATAAAACAGATAAACCTACTGAATTGCAAAGTATTCCGCTTTCGAAAAATAAAATCTATCTGAAAATTGAATGCGATTTCCGTAACCAAACAGATGTGGCCAGATTTTTCTACAGTCTCGATGGCAAAAAATGGAATGTCATTGGCGGTTCGCTCAAAATGGAATACACGCTGATGGAACATTTTATGGGATATCGCTTCGGATTATACAATTATTCGTCGAAAAGTCCCGGAGGATATGCCGATTTCGATTATTTCCGCATATCCGATAAAATTTCTGAAAACTAACCCAAACGTATATTTTTAAAAATGAAGAAAATCAGTATTTTATGTCTTGCTTTTGTGTTGATAGCTACTTTTGCAAAAGCTCAGGATAAAAAAATAATTAGTCCCGATGGAAAACTGGAAGTGATGGTTGCTATAAATGCAGGCGTTCCTGTTTATACCGTTACTTACAATGGTAAAGTTTTTCTGAAACCTTCACCCATTGGAATGAAAACCAATGTGGGGGATTTTACGAAAGATTTATCAATCAGCGATAAAATAACTCAAAAATCTGTTGAAGAAAGTTATTCGCTGCCCAATATCAAGAAAAGCAATGTACATTATCAGGCAACTGAGACTGTTCTGACTTTCAATAAAGCTGAAAAACCTGTTTTCGATGTGGTTTTCAGAGTAAGTAATAATGATGTGGCATTCAGATACAAAGTTTATCCGCAAAGAGACAGATTATCGTGTGTGGTAAACGAAGAAACTTCCGGTTTTGTTTTTCCTGAAGGAACCACTACTTTCCTGTGTCCGCAAAGCAAGCCGATGGTAGGATTTGCCCGTACTATGCCTAGTTATGAGACCAGTTATATGCCGGATGCTCCCATGGGGAAAAACGGAAACGATAACAATGGATTCACTTTCCCCTGTCTGTTTAAAGTAGGCACTCAGGGTTGGGCGCTGATTTCGGAAACAGGTGTGGATAGCCGTTATTGCGGCAGTCGACTGATAGGTCATGAAGGTGGATTATATACCATTGGTTTCCCCATGGAGGGCGAAAATAATGGCAACGGAACTGCTTCGCCGGGTATGTCGCTTCCGGGCTATACACCCTGGCGTACCATTACTGTGGGAGAAACACTGCAACCTATCGTTGAAACTACTGTACCTTTCGATGTGGTAGAACCACGTTATGCGGCATCGCAAAAGTACGAATACACCAAGGGTTCGTGGAGCTGGATTCTGAAAATGGATGGAGGTACGGTTTTCAACGTTCAGAAAGAATATATTGATTTTAGTGCTGCCATGGGTTATAATACCATTTTAGTGGATGCGCTTTGGGACACACAAATTGGGCGAGAAAAAATTGAAGAATTGGCCAGATACGGAGCGAGCAAGAACGTATCGCTTTATCTATGGTACAACTCCAATGGATACTGGAATGATGCGCCTCAGGGCCCACGTGGCATAATGGACAATACCATTGCCCGCCGTAAAGAAATGGCATGGATGAAAAGCATTGGAGTGAAAGGTATCAAAGTGGATTTCTTCGGAGGCGACAAACAGATGACCATGAAACTTTACGAAGATATTTTGGTTGATGCCAACGATTATGGTATCATGGTTATTTTCCATGGTTGTACTTTGCCGCGTGGCTGGGAACGCATGTACCCTAACTATGCTGCCAGCGAAGCTGTTTTGGCCAGCGAAAATCTT
>JAYFRI010000188.1:0-1600 GCA_034926015.1 Paludibacter sp.
ATTATCGTTGAATGCAGTGAAAATGGGAAAAAACATGCACTGAAAGCCGGCATTCAGGCAGCCACAGGAGAGATGATTGTAACTACCGATGCCGATTGCAGGCCGCATCCTCAATGGCTGGCAACCATTTGCAGTTTCCTGCATAAGCATCCCTCCGACCTGCTCATAGGGCCGGTAAACACATCAACACCTATCGGTTTTTGGGGAAAACTACAACAACTTGAGTTCGTCAGCCTTGTGGCATCGGGCGCGGGGGCTGCAGGTGCCGGAATGCCTGTTATGTGCAACGGTGCTAATCTTGCGTTTACAAAAAAAGCCTGGCTCGAAAGTCAGACCGATTTGCACGAGGAGCAAATTTCAGGCGATGATCTATTTTTGTTGCTCAGTATCAAAAAGCGCAAAGGAACCATTCGTTTCCTGAAATCGGAAAAAGCAATGGTAACTACAGCAGTAACTCCCGACTTAAAATCGTTTGTACGACAACGCATGCGCTGGACGTCAAAAGCACCGGCTTATACCGACTTCCATTTAATACTGACTGCCCTTTCTGTTTTCGGAATTTCGGTCGTTCAATTAGCCCTTCTTTTCCTTTCTTTTCTCTCTGTGCAGTACTTTATCGGCTTTCTGACTGTTTTTTGCATCAAACTGTTGATCGATTTTATTTTCTGCATGAAGATAAAAGACTTTTTCTCACTTCAGCTGTCGCCACAACTACTGCTGTCGCTTTCATTCCTCTATCCTTTTTACATCACAACGGTTGTTGTACTTACAGCCACAAGCAGAAAGAAGAAATGGTGAGCTGATTGCGCTGACCGATAAACTTTCGCAACTTCACTCCTGTTCCGAAGGCTTCCGCCCGCTAAATAACCTGAGGAAAAACAAGGTATTAAAAGTGCAGGTTTTCAAATGAGCGCAGCTGCAAAACCAATTATCCACCCGAAATACATATCTTTGTGTTTCAGAAAAAAATCAAACTGAAATAACTGACATCCGTACAACTCAATTTTAAAACTTAAACATGGAGCAACTCTGGAGCTATATCCTCACCGTTTTTATGGCGTTTTTTGCCATTATGAATCCTATTGTAAATATTCCCATCTTCGTGAAACTAACAGAGGGACAAGGAGAAAAAAAGAAAAAAGAGGTTGCCAAAACTTCTACAATTGTAGCCTTTCTTATTGTGCTGGCATTTATCCTCATTGGTCAGTACATCTTTCAGGTATTCGGTCTGACGATTCCTGCCTTTAAGGTTTTTGGTGGTATTCTGATTTTTTACATCGGCTTCGACATGTTGCAAACCAAAAAGCCAGCTTCGGTACTCGACCCGACCTCTTCCTTCGACGAAAGCATAGCCATTTCTCCGCTGGCCATCCCTATTCTGGCTGGACCCGGAACTATTGTAACCGCCATGAACTTCGTTGTAAATGTAAGCGTTTTTATGCTGCTTACCACCATTGTTATTTTCGGACTCATTGTTCTGCTTACCTACCTTTCGTTTATCTACAGCAGTTACATTGTGAGGATAGTGGGCGACAAAAACTTTGTGATTATCGGAAAAATAATGGGTATAATCATTGGCGTATTGGGCGCTAACATGCTG
>JAYFRI010000009.1:0-7173 GCA_034926015.1 Paludibacter sp.
TATAAAAGCTTCGTGGTTGGAGAGGGTGAAGCAGGTGGTTCAATATTGTGTCGACAATGATATGTACGTCATTGTAAACATTCACTGGGATGGAGGATGGCTCGAAAACAACTGTACGGAAGCAAAAAAAGACGAAAATAATGCCAAACAAAGAACATACTGGAACCAGATTGCTGTAACGCTTCGCGACTTCGATGAACATGTACTTTTTGCAAGCGCTAACGAACCTAATGTGTCGACTGCAACCGAAATGTCGGTATTGTTTTCGTATCATCAAACTTTTATTGATGCAGTTCGATCTACTGGCGGGAGAAATGCTTATCGGGTTTTAGTGGTTCAGGGACCGAGTACGGATGTGGGAAAAACAAATCAATTAATGGCTAAGCTTCCTGTCGACAATATTGCCAACCGGTTGATGGCCGAGGTGCATTATTACACGCCCTGGACTTTTTGTGGATTAGAGAAAGATGAAAGCTGGGGTAAAATGGCTTATTATTGGGGAAAAGATTTTCATTCAACTGTCGACGCATCCCGCAATGCCACAGGAGATGAAGAAGCTGCTGTTGATGCTAATTTTGCGCTGATGAAAAAGCAGTTTGTTGATAAAGGTGTTCCTGTTGTGCTTGGCGAATTTGGCGCTATTGCGCGCAATAATTTATCGGGTGATGCATTAAAACTGCATTTGGCTTCCAGGGCGTTTTATTTTAAATATGTTACTAAACAAGCCATTGCCAACGGATTAATTCCTTTCTTCTGGGATACCGGAGGGTTAATTGACAGAAACAAAAACACAGTGCGCGATCAACAGGCCTTAGATGCACTTATGCAGGGTACCCTCTGAAAGGAGTCTGCCTTTTGATAATTTTTTAGTATGAAATCTCTCGACTCATAAATATTTTTACATTATTAAGGATTCAGTTAGACAAAATGCCCTGTAGGTTGTGAAACTGTACAGGGCATTGCTTTTTTATATTACTGTTCTTTTTTTTAGCTGTTTATATAAGGTCAGTTATTTATGATTTTTGTCGTATAGCGGTATTCGTTGTTCTGTATCTGCACAATAAATATGCCCCTTGTCCCTATGTTTAGATTCAGACGATCAGATTGAGTATTTTGTTGATAAATACAAACGCCGGTGATAGTGTAGATCCGAATTGTCTCGTTGCCCATCAATCCTGAAAGAGATAAATTTCCGTCGCTTACATTGAGTTTAATGTTTTGAATATGAGTGTTTTTTACATTTGTATTTGATAGGGTGTGAACGTTTATTGTTTCGGAAAAACCTGATACGGCAGTGTCAAGTATTGAGCGTACCCTGTAAGCATACGCACTTTGCTGATTGAGGCCGGTGACTTCGAACTGAGCTCCATTGACAGTTTTGTTTTTATAAACGAAAACAGTGTCTAAGCCTCCATAAGTGGCAGAAACATCGTCGATGGCCAAATTCCCGGTTGTTTTTTTATATGTGAACTTAAATGAAGTGAAATTTTTATCAGCAGTGAAATTATATGTAGGATAAATTTTTGCGGTAGTTCCATTGTAAGCAATACTGTCAATTTTTATGGAGTCTTTTTCCGTAAATGCCTGAACAATAATGGATGATCCTGTGGCTGCCGAAGCAAACCGGTACATGTATGTAAGTTTTGTTACAGGGAATGGATATGTTTTTGTTTTAAGCCATTCGTTGTTATTTTTTAAACTAACAGAAGGTGCGGCATTGCCCGAACTTGCTGCGGTGGTATAATTTCCGCTTGCCGTGCCTTTCCAACCCGTTGGCAGTGGTGTTCCGTTTGCACCTACAGCCGAAAATTCTTCAATTTCAGTTTTGGTTTCTTGTCCGCTAAGGCTAAATACATCAAGCAGATAATCAGATGTATGTAAATCTTCTTCCCAGTTTGCGATAAAACTGGTTGAACTAATATTCATGGCTGACATAGCTACCGGTGCTTCAAGGCCTGATGTGTGAAGTTGCATCGTGTTTATTGCAGGTATGTTACTTCCTGAGCGCATTGATGTTATGCTGTAAGTGTAAGTGCTTTCGGGCGAAAGACCTGAAATCTGATAAAAGTTTACATTTCCTGTCGATACATTGTTCAAAACGGGGCTTGAGGTGGACACGAGTTGCATATGATGTGTGCCAAGCTTGTCGAAACTATCTATAGGATAGTTCTCCCATTGCGATACTTTGAAATTGGTGATGGGGTGAGTGACTGTCGATTTCCGTTTTAGTGTTACATCTAATCCCCATATGACTGCTGCGCCAGCATTTGCTACTCCCACCATATCAATTGTTACGCCACTGCGAACTAGCTGAATAGCATCATTTCCGTTCATTTGTAGCAATGAGTCGGTTGTCAGGTTGACTTTGGATAACAAGATTGGATTTGTAGCTTCCTTGTGTCCAATCACATAGGTGCTGTTGTTGGGCAGTGTTCCGCTGAGGCGAAGGGTGGATGTAAAACTCCCGGCACCATTTGATTGTTTTTGTAAACTATATTTCGATAAATCAATTGTTTTGCCGGTACCATTGAATAGTTCAATAGCTTTGTTCCAACTCGTCCCTTCGGCATATGCACTTATTACCAAATCTCCGGCTTTTGTATCACCTTTATATACATTTATCATGTAATCAGTGGATTGAGGATCAGATATCCATTGCAATTTTCCCCCGGTAGGTGTGATTTCATCGGGTTCAAGAGCGATAAAATCTGCCGAAGCCAAGGCCTTTAATGGAATAAGTATTGGCTGAGTAAGTCCTCCGTCCTTAATAATTAATGTGTCGCGGAAAACTCCACTGCCTACAGGTGCAAAATGCAGAGTTACATCTGTCGCGTTTAATACTTCATTGGTGGAGAGCGTTGATGATGAAACATAAAATGCAGAAGTGTTGTTTTTAAGGCTTATATTTACGGTTGAACTGATATTAACTCCCTGTAGTTTAAATGTATGAGAGCGTATGTCATTTTCAAGGATTACACCAAAATCAATGTTTTCACCACGGCGTGGAGTGAGCAGGAAGGCTTCGGTTTCTTCCGGGAATGGGTATGTTTTAGTACTGTCGGGTCCCCAGATGTATTCCACCAAATCGGGATAATCAATAAAGGGATTGCGATTGCCTTGTATATTGTAAATGGCTTCAATGCGATTTCGCTCTTTGGTGCTCACCGGATCCTGCCTGTGCCATTTCAGTAATAATTCCTTTGCCCAGGGTTTCCATACGGGGTAAGTGTTGTTGTTCATCATTGGTGATTGCCAAAGTGGTGCCAGATTTTCGTACACCGTGGCTATGTAAAAATAGGAGCGTGCGAAATCTCCTTTGAACTCATCTGCTGGCTCGAAACAGCCTTCGTTATAGTCGCTTCCAAAACCGTTTTTTCCAATTTTGCTAACTCCATTGTCAAACATTGTTACCCCGCTTACTTCGCCTAAAGGTAGGTTGTTTTTTGTAGAGTTGGTAATGCCATCAGCAGGATATAAATGGAAGAGATCTTTGTAGGCATCGTTTTCGTGAGCTCCCCACCAGCTCTTGGGTAGTGAATGCTCGATGTGCATGCCATTCACTGCCGAAAAACCGTTGAACTTGCGTACTGTTGCCGAGTACATATCAACAACAGATCCGTCAAGGTTCTGGTCTGCATAGAAGAAGCCTTCCCACGTAAATCCGGCTTCACCGCCATAGTTGAGTACGTGTAGTGGTGCGCAATGAATGTGGAGTGCAGTTTTAAGCTCTGCTTTGCTTTTGTTCTTGATAAAATAATAGTACCCTGAAGGTATAGCCGCATGGCTAAATGTGATTTGAAGTATTAATAATGCAAGCAGTGCATAACGTTTAATGTGTGTGATCGACATAAAATGATTCTTTTTTAGGGTGCGAATTAATATATCAACATAAAAGCTCAACAAATATAATGATTTTAAAGAATATAAGAATTAGTTTTGTGTTGAATTTAACTTGCACACAGGAGATGGGTATATGAAGCTGGTTCAGTTTAAATTTAATTCAAACTTAATCACCACACGTTTACCCATTGAGGTATGTTTCTGTTTTTTAGGTTGTTGATTGTTTTTGTTTGGAGGCATGATTTGATTTTTATCTTTAGTAGCCCCGGAGATTTTTCACTGCTGTGTGTTTTTGTTGTGATTTTTCTGCTTATCATCACGATTTTCAATCGGAAATCATGATTTTTTATTCTCTTTTTTCCTTTTTTATTGTTGATTATCAGTTAATTAATTTGAAGAAATTAGCTTCTTTCTTATTTGTGTTTTATTGCCCGATTGTTAACGCAGCATATTGTTGTAGTTTGAGAAAACCAAAATATCGTAAAAAAAATCAATAAATATTTGAATTTATTGATAAAATACAAAATAATGTAACTAATAAGAAATAATGTGGTACATTTTAAGTGTATATTTTACCTGTATTAATTGTATGTTTGTCGCGGTTATCTGTCATAATATAATGAATAAGAACTAACTTGTGTTTCTTTTAATACTTGATATCGTTAATGTGTTTTCCTGACACACTTGTTGTGGGGTTTTGAATTATTGATGAATATATATTTTATTTAAATTATATTTTGTTGTTGTGTCCGACTTTGAAGTGAAAATTAAGATGAATTTTCACTGTTTATGGTGAAAGTGTAGTTTTAAAACAACATAAATTAACCATTGTATACTATAATTTCTAAAAATTACTTGGAAATTAATAATATAACAAAATTACAGGTTTCAATATATTGTATAAAAACAGATGATTCTGAAGTGATATTTTATAGTGAAAAATCATGATGTTTCATTTTGTTTTCAAATGTCAAAAACAACCGGTTTTATTAACTTTAAATTAATACACATTATGGATGGACAAATTACATGATTCAGTTTGATAAGAAGCAGTATCATTGCTTTTGATCAACAAATTTTTTCTCGCCGAAATGCCATATTTATTAGGTGGCATAATTGGAATTTTAATTCCGAAAAACAATTAATCTTAAAATTAAATTTAATTTCATGAAAAGAAAAATCAATTTTTTATTGGCATTACTTCTATTTGGAGTAAGTCTTGTTTCTGCGCAGCAGAATCTTTCTGTTTCGGGTGTTGTTACTGATGCGGATGATGGCAATCCGCTGGTGGGAGTTTCAGTTCAGATAAAAGGAACAACGACAGGAACAATTACAGACCTGAACGGTAGATATAGTTTGAAAGCCGATCAGGGTTCAACGCTGATTTTTACGTACATTGGTATGGAATCGCAGCAAATTGTAGTAAAAGGCAACGTAATTAATGTAAAGTTAAAGTCAGACACAAAAGTGCTTGACGAAGTAGTAGCGGTGGGTTATGGTAGTTCCAGAAAAAAAGACATATCCGGATCTGTTGCTTCGGTAAACAGAGAAGAAATGATGAAAAAAAATCCATCCAACATTTTGCAAGGTTTACGTGGAGCTGCTGCAGGTGTTATGGTAACTGCTCAGGACGGTGCTCCTGATGCCAATGCCGCCATTCGTATTCGTGGTGTTGCTACCATCAACGGTAGTGCAAATCCATTGTACGTAGTAGATGGAGTTCAGGTAGGGACCAATGCTAACTTTCTTTCACCTAGCGATGTAGAAAGCATGGAAGTGTTGAAAGATGCATCTGCTACTGCCATTTATGGAGCTGCTGGTGCCAATGGTGTTATTATGATTACAACAAAACATGGTGTTGCTGGTGTTTCGCATATTACTTTCTCAGCTGACTACGGGCTTCAGACACTGGCTTCGACATTAGATGTTGGTGATATAGATTTATATTCAAAAAACATACGTACCGGTCGTGCAAATGATGGGGCACTTTTGGCGAATCAAATTTTTGCTGCTAACTATGATGGTAAGAGAAAAAACATAGATTGGCAAAATGAAATGACTCGACCTTCCCTTAAACAACAATATAATCTTTCTGCTTCAGGGGGTACTGATAAAATACAATCTAACTTTTCATTAAGCTATTTGAATAATGACGGTATCGTTATCAATACGAATTACAATCGTTTAACTGCTCGTGCAAATGTAGTGACTAAAATAGCTGATTTTCTTGAAGTTGGTGGTGATATTAATTTTGTTCATTCTCAGTCTCGCGGTAGTAATGCCGGATCAGGTAACAATGGTAATCTTTCGTCGCTTCGCGATATGGCATTTATGTGTCCAACACTGGATTATGTAACACCATCAGGCACTTATGTAAGTCCAAATGTGATCAATTCAAACGGTACTTATGGAACCTCAATACAAAGTTCTGTAGGTTCTTACGATGGAGGCCCGAGTGATAATATGTATGCACTTCAGATGGAAAATAATGGTGTGAATAAATACAATCAGGTACTTGTAAGTGCATATGCTGACATTAAATTGATGAAAGGCCTGAATTTTAAAACTGTAGCTTCTTACAATTTCTCTGCTACTGATTATCAGAATTTCTCAGGAAACAAACAACGTTATATGCCCGATGGCGTTACGAAAGTTGAACTTGCCAATTATGATGATCGTTATGAATTGACAATAACAGGAAGTCAAAATAACAATTTGGCAATTGAAAGTTTCTTGACTTATAACTGGAAGAATGATATTCATAATCTTACTTTGATGGCTGGTAACTCGGTAACAAATAGTTTTGGTAACTGGGCTTCGGCTACAGCAAAAGATTTTGCTGCAGACAATATTCGCGATGTCAGTTTGACAAGTGATGTTACAACAAGAACCGGTAGTGGTGCTTATAATCTTCAGGTACGTGGAATCTCTTATTTCGGTCGTGCTATGTATAGCTTAAAGGATCGCTATATCCTTACCGGAACAATTCGACGTGATGGTTCTTCAAACTTCGGAGCGGGTAACCGTTGGGGAACTTTCCCTTCGGCAGCAGCTGCTTGGCGTATTTCTGAAGAAGATTTCATGAAAGATGTTTCTGCAATCACTAATCTGAAACTTCGTTTAGGTTGGGGTCGTACAGGTAACTCCGGAGGTGCAACCGATAAAGCTTCAGCTGCTCTGACGTCAAAAAGTATTGCATATTATTATTATTCGCAAAATGGAATCGCAGGTTTAGGTTCTACGGCTGAAACCGGAAATGGTTATGTGAATTTGCTTGTTGATACCAACCTGAAATGGGAAACCAATGAACAAACTAACTTTGGGGTTGATTTT
>JAYFRI010000229.1:0-1869 GCA_034926015.1 Paludibacter sp.
TCATCTTTTATATGAAATCAGCTTATTTTTTTTTCAAGTAATTCGGCAATTTTCACGATCACCATCATTGCTTTCTCCATCGACTGAACAGGGACATATTCGAACCGTCCGTGGAAGTTATGACCACCGGCAAAAATGTTAGGACAGGGGAGACCCTCGTACGAAAGACGGGCACCATCGGTTCCACCACGAATAGGTTTTACATTAGGTTTTACTCCAACAGCTTCCATGGCTTCGAAAGCCAGATCGACAACATGCATTACGGGTTCTACCTTTTCGCGCATGTTATAGTACTGGTCGCGCAGTTCAAGCGTGGCTGTACCTTCGCCGAATTCGGCATTAATTTTATTCACCAAATGTTGCATTTCCTTTTTCCGGCGTTCGAAACGATCGCGGTCGTGGTCACGGATAATATAGCTCAACGATGATTTTTCGACAGTACCTTCCATACCCACCAAATGGTAAAAGCCTTCGTATTTTTCGGTATGTTCGGGTGTTTCATGGCGTGGAAGCATACTTGCAAACTGATAAGCTACCCGCATAGAATTCAACATTTTATGTTTTGCATAACCGGGATGAACATTCAGACCCTGAAAAATAATTTTTGCAGCTGCTGCATTGAAATTTTCGAATTCAAGTTCGCCTATTTCGCCACCATCAATGGTATAGGCCCATTCAGCGCCAAATTTCGGCACATCAAAATGGTCAGCTCCTTGTCCAATTTCTTCGTCGGGGGTGAAACCAATGCGTATTTTACCGTGTTTAATTTCAGGATGAGCCAGCAGGTATTCCATTGCAGTTACAATTTCGGCCAATCCGGCTTTATCGTCAGCACCGAGGAGGGTAGTTCCATCGGTTACAATTATATCCTGACCTTTGTACTGAAGAATTTCGGGATATTTTTCTGTTTCGAGTACAATCAACTTTTCATCGTTGAGTAAAATATCATTTCCATCGTAGTTTGCTACAATCCGGGGCTTAACATGTTTTGCAGTCATGTCGGGGCTGGTATCCATATGCGCAATAAAACCGATTGTGGGAACTTGCTTGTCGGTATTGGCCGGCAGCGTAGCCATTATATAGCCGTTTTTATCCACCTCAACTTCCTGCAATCCTATAGATTTAAGTTCTTCTACCAAAAACTTGGCAAAAATCATTTGCCCCGGTGTACTGGGCGTCATATTTGTATTTTCGTCAGATGTAGTAGTAAAACTGACGTAGTTTAAAAAGCGTTCTGTTAGTGTCATATTGTTATTTTTTTTATTGTACAAAGTTACTTTTTTTTTCGGTATATTTTCTCAGAAAACTGTCTTTTTTAAATTTGCAAAATTGTAAAAAACAATAAAATAAAGAGACTTCCTTTTATTTATATTTTAATCTATTTTATTGATTTAAAATTTAATAGTGTAACTGATCGAAAGCTTTACTGTAAATTATTGAAACGGTAAATTACTTTTTAAAAGCTTTCAGAGCTTTGGTTGGTTTGCCATCGCTTCCCCAACAGCTCAATCCGTAATGACTCCAGCTACGCGCTCCCTGGGGTTCCCAATAGAAGACGCCCAATCCATTTTGGGTGGGTACAGCTTTGGTTCTTTTTATCACTTCCTTCAGCATCTGATAGGTGTTTTCAACTTTGAAATCCTCACCACCAACTTCCACTACCATTACTTGTTTGCCATAGCGGGTCGACATATCTTTCATGTTATATTCCAATGCATCAATTATTTCGCTGTAGTCAGGCTTGTTATCGAGCCAAAAGGGATAAAACGACATACCAATGATATCATATTTGGCGCCGTGTTTGGTGGCATTGTCGAACCACCAACGAAAACGCTCGTTATTATTGCCCTGATCTACGTGAATAATTAC
>JAYFRI010000388.1:0-2233 GCA_034926015.1 Paludibacter sp.
CAAGGACAAACCCGCTAACGCCGGTAATTATCAGCTTACCATCCGCACACTGGGCGATCTGGGCACAGGTTTTGATGGTTATCTGAACTCGATCAATTATACAAGACAATAAAAAAGATCATTTATTAATAAATTAAGAGAAAACAATTATGAAGAAAACAAAATTTTTAGCATTTATGCTCATTGCTTTTGCACTTGGGTTTTCTGCTTGTTCCAATGTGAACGAACCAGATCCGGATCCGGATTCGAGCATTAAATTACCCTATACTGAAACCTTTGATACCAATCTTGGTAAATTTAGCACACAGAGTGTAAGTGGCGATCAGGTATGGGCTTACGATACTCATAAATATGCAATGATTACAGGATATGTGGCTACAGTAAACAATGCTAATGAGGATTGGCTTATTTCTCCCGAAATTAGTTTAGTAGGTGTAACTGCGGCTAAACTTTCTTTCGATCATGTTACACGTTATTTTGCCGATGTAAAAAACGAAGCTACAGTTTGGGTCTCGTCGAATTATGAGACAGGGCTTCCTTCTACAGCCACATGGACACAGTTGCCCACCAAAGCATTTGTAAATGCTGCCGACTGGACACTTACATCATCAGGCGAAATAAGTTTAACAGCTTATGCCGGTAAAAAAATCAAAATTGCATTTAAATATATCTCAACAGCTACAAAAGCGGGAACCTGGGAAGTGAAAAACTTCAAGGTGGAAGCTGGTGAAGCTACAGTTGAGCCTGACCCTACTGTAACAGGCGACGGAACTAAGACCAATCCTTATTCAGTAGCCGATGTGATAATTCTAAATCCATCAAGCACTACCGAAGCTGTAAAAACTGCTGTTTGGACCAAAGGATTTATTGTAGGATATTATAACAGTACACCAAATCCTGCTATCGTAGAAGCTACAGCTCCATTTACCGATGACGTAAATATAATGCTCGCTGCAAGCGCTACCGAAACGGACAAAACCAAAATGTTGTCGATTCAATTGCCTGCCGGAGCCGTACGTACAGCTTTAGGGCTGAAGACAACGCCTGCTAACTTTGGAAAAGAAATTTTGGTTTATGGCGACATAATGAAGTACAATACTTTCCCCGGAGTGAAAAATACAAGCGCATACTGGTTTGTTGCTACCAATACAGGCATAGAACCTCCTGCTGCAGGTGACTTTGGAGTTCCTGAAATGTCGATTGCCGATTTAAGAGCTCAATGGACAGGCGCAATGAAAACGATTACCGACAAAAAGAAAATTGTGGGTGTTGTGATTACCGACCTTGTAGGAGGAAACAGCGGTTCGCTGAAAAACCTTACTATTGCTTCGACCGATAATTCGGCAGGTATTATGGTTCGACTTACTGCTGACAATACCACCTATAATATGGGCGATAAAATTGAAATAGCGCTGGAAGGACTGGAATTAAACCAATATGGATTGGCAATTCAGCTGAACAATGTGCCTAATTTAAAAACCCGTAAAATTGCCTCTGATGTTGTGATTACACCTAAAGCAACAACAATTGCCGACATACGTGCCAACTATGCTTCTTACGAATCGAGACTGGTAACTGTTAGCGGAACGCTCACTTCAGGTGGTGGTGGAACATGGTATTCGGGTACAGCTGCAGGTCAGAATAATAAAATAACAAGCGGCACCGATGAACTTGTGGTGTATGTTACAAAATATGCTACATTTAAAGCAGAAACAATCCCTACCGGGGTAAAATCGGTTACCGGAATTGTCGGTCAGTACTCCACTGCAACGGCTGCTACCTATCAACTTATTGTTCGCAATTTGAACGATGTGAAATAAAACTGATCGTTTTCAGATAAAAGGAACTCCCGTACAAAATCAATATGTACGGGAGTTTTTTTTACAATTTACTCAGATCAGCAATGTACGGCATTACCGATAAAAAGTAAGCAAACAAAACAAAGACTCCCGACCGTATATCCGGTCGGGAGTCTTTGTGTATATAAGTTTTGTATAACTTTTTATGCGGTAATTACAGCAGGTATTGTTCGCTGATTGATTTATGCTCCTGGACGCGGAAAATAGTTTCGGCAAACATATCGGCAATCGTCAGAATTCTTACTTTCGAACATTTGCTGCAGTCGAAAGGAATAGAATCGGTAAACGCAATCTCGGTAAGCGACGAAGCCATAATGTTGTCGATGGCATCTCCTGACATTACACCATGCGAAACAATGGCTCTTACACTGTTC
>JAYFRI010000019.1:0-5349 GCA_034926015.1 Paludibacter sp.
GATAAGATGGAAGCGGAATTTGGCGATTTGTTGTTCAGCCTAATAAATGCAGGACGATTGTATGGAATTGATCCTGAAAATGCATTGGAACGCACCAATCGTAAGTTTATAAGTCGTTTTAATTATCTTGAGTCGAAAACAATTGCGCAGGGACGCGACCTAAAAAAAATGACGTTGGCCGAAATGGATGAAATCTGGGACGAAGCTAAAGCTATTGAAAGAGTTAGGGATTAGTTCTGAGTTTCGAGTTCTGAGTTTCGAGTTAATAAAATAATACTTAGTGGTACTGAATAAAAGCTCATTATCTGTTGATGATTTTATCAATAGATAAAGAGCTTTTTTGTTTTTGTAATTCTATGGTTTTAAAATCCTAAATCTAATTAGTTTTGGCTTTATAAGCAAGGGCGTACATTTTCATTTGTTTCACCATAGCCACCAAGCCATTGGAGCGGGTAGGAGAGAGATGTTCTTTCAAACCAATTTTGTCGATAAAATAAAGCTCTGTATTTAGTATTTCGTCGGGTGTGTGGCCGGACATTACATGAATGAGCAGCGAAACAATACCTTTCACCAGAATGGCATCGCTTTCGCCCTGATAGGTGATAATGCCATCGTTCATTTCGGCATTTAGCCATACACGACTTTGGCAGCCTTCGATGATGTTCTGAGGTGTTTTGTGCTTTTCATCAAGTGTTTCCAATGAATTCCCCAAATCAATTAGTAAGGCGTATTTGTCCATCCAATCGTCGAACTGGCTGAATTCCTCAATAATCTCGTCCTGTAATTCGTTAATAGTCATATCTATAATTTATTTTTCTTTTAGATGTTTAGCTTAACATTGCGACCACTCTTTTAAGTGCATCCACAAAGCTATCAATTTCTTGTTTGGTATTGTAAAAAGCAAATGAAGCACGTACTGTTCCCGGAATTCCTAAGGAATCAATCAACGGTTGGGCGCAATGGTGCCCTGTGCGAACAGCAATACCTAGCTTGTCCAGCAACATACCTATATCGTATGGATGGATTTCGCCGACAAGGAACGATATGACTGCGCTTTTTTCAGCAGCAGTGCCAATGATACGTATGTTTTCAATTTCGGCCAAACGCTGAGTTGCGTAGACTGTAAGTTCGTGCTCGTAAGTGGCAATTTTGTCAATACCAATTTCCTGAAGGTAGCGCAATGCTTCGGCAAGGGCTGTAGAGCCAATATAATCGGGCGTTCCGGCTTCAAATTTAAAAGGTAATTCGTTGTAAGTTGTTTTTTCAAAACTAACAGTAGCTATCATCTCGCCACCTCCCTGATACGGAGGAATAGCATTCAGCCATTTTTCCTTTCCGTAAAGCACGCCAATGCCGGTAGGTCCATAAATTTTATGCCCTGAGAAAACGTAAAAATCGGCATCCAGGTCTGCAACATTTACTTTTATGTGAGGTACAGCCTGTGCGCCATCCAGCAAAACAGGAATAGCTTTTTCGTGTGCCAACCGGATTATTTCTTTCACGGGGTTGATAGTGCCCAATACATTTGAAACATGGGCTACCGAAACTATTTTGGTGCGTTCGGTGAGTAAGGCTTTATAGGTTTCAATGTCCAGTTCTCCCTTTTCGTTCATGGGAACTACACGTAGTTTCATTCCTTTTCGTTCGCAAAGCATTTGCCAGGGAACAATATTGGAATGATGTTCCATGACCGAAACAATTACTTCATCGCCAGGCTTACAAAAAGCTTCGCCAAAGGAAAATGCAACCAGGTTAATGGCTTCGGTAGTACCACGCGTAAAGATAATCTCTTCGCGTTTGTCCGACCCCAGAAATTCTGCTATGGATTGACGAGCCGCTTCGTGCGCTTCGGTAGCTTTTTGACTCAGGTAGTGAACGCCACGATGAATATTGGCATTTAGGTGATAATAACCCTGATCGATTTTCTCAACTACACAACGGGGTTTTTGAGTCGTTGCTCCATTGTCGAAGTAAATCAGCGGTTTATTGTATATTTTTTCGGACAGAATTGGAAACTCTGCACGTATTTGTTCTATCTTTTCGTTGTTCATGTTCATGAAACTCTTTGCACTGTACTTTTGTTCTTGCAAAAGTACTAAAAATCAACTTAAATATCCTCAGGTACCCGCACTTTTCCAGTAAACCCATTTTCTGTTTTTATCAATTCAAAAACTTTATCGGGTTGCAAATCTTCTTCGGCGCGATGCGAGACATACATTATGGCCATCTGTTTTTCGGCAGCAATAGCTTTTACCATATCAATAAAAAGACGGCTGTTTTCGTCGTCGAGTTCAATGGTTGGTTCGTCGAGGATAAGCAGGGGTGGATGTTTCACCATGGCGCGTGCCACCATCACCATGCGTTGTTGTCCGAGCGAAAGTTGCTGGAAATTTTTATTCTGAAATGAAGGCCCGAGCATTTGTAACCAGCTTTTTGCAATATCTTTTTGTATGTCAGTCGGGACAGTATAAAGACCAACGGAATCGTTCAGACCGGAAATGATCATGTTTTCCACCGATTCGGAACGGCTAAATTGTTGAATCATAATAGGTGTGAAGTAGCCTATTTGTCGTTTTATGTCCCAAATGGTTTCGCCCGTACCTTTTTTTCGGCCAAAAAGTATCATGTTTTGTCCGTAAGCTTTGGGGTTGTCACCGGTAATCATCGAGATAAGGGTACTTTTCCCGGCACCGTTCGTACCTGTTAATTGCCAGAATTCTCCTTTGCGTATGGTCCAGTTAATGTCCGAAAGGACCTGCTTGTTGCCGTACTTTACCGAGACTGAATGTAATTCAACGAGGGTTTCCAAATTATTGTGGTTTTCGGAGTATATGGCAGGCAACTTGAATTCATGTTGTTTTTCGGAGGAAGGAGAGATGAGTTTCCGGAACTCATCAGCAGCCTGCACCAAAATAATTTCATTTTTCTCGTTTAACTGATCAACTACATCTATGCAAGGTAATAAGTCACGTTTTCGAAAGAAAAGCTGAATAAGTAAGGTCTGTTCCGAAAGCTTGCTAAGTGTGTTGGTAATGTGTTGTTGGGTTGCAAGGTCAACGTTGCTATACACATCGTCGAGTACTATGTAATCGGGTTGCTGAGCAATAAGGTAGGCGAGTAGTGCTCTTTTTTGCTGTCCGCTCGACATGGTTTGCAGTGATTCGTTTTCTTCCGTATGCACAAGTATCTGGTCGTGGCGCAGTTCATCGTTTATCATGCGGTCGATAGTGATGGAAGAGAACAATACACCGGTTTGTTCGCTTAAGTCAACTTGCTTATTCAGCAGATTGTTGGTCATAATCTGTTGAATAATCTGTTTTTTGTTTGCCGTGTTATGGAGATAAATGCCTATATTTTTCGTATTCTTCATTTTTGTTGATTCTGAAACACTCTTTTCAGTTAGCAAAAGTATAAAATGTTTTTTCCATTTAGGTTTTAGGTATCAAAATACTTCATAAAAAAACAACCGGGAAGACTTTTTCAAGTCATCCCGGTATCATAAGTATTTAAAATTCAACACTGAATTTTCAGAGTTTCTTCAAACCTTTCATTTCTTCTTTGGTTGTTTTTTTCAGGCTGATGGCTACTCCGCCGCCGGGTGCGAGTTTTTGTTTCAATATTGTTTTGCTGTTAACAAGCACTTTGCGAATATTGTAGGCCATTGGATTTTTTTGCCAGTCGGCATCTTTTGCATCTTCGTAAATATCTGCAATGTACCATTCGTTTTTATCGAGAAAATCGAAATCGATAAGAGCTTTGCGTGCTTCTTCGTCGGTGATGGCGCCTACAAACCAGTTGTCAGCGTTTTTTTGCTTACGTGCCACTGTGATGAATTCTCCGGGCTCGGCTTCAAGGTATTTAGTATCGTCCCAATCCACAGCCACATCTTTGATAAACTGAAATGCATCCATGCGTTTTTCGTAATTTTCGGGAAGATCGGCTGCCATTTGAAGCGGACTGTACATGGTTACATACAACGCAAGCTGTTTAGCCAATGTGGTGTGCACCTGATTTGTTTTGTTCGGGTCGTAGTAACTCATTTTTATTTCGAAAATGCCCGGCGTATAATCCATAGGTCCACCCATCAAGCGGGTAAAAGGCAGTATAGTTTCATGCTCTGGAGGATTACCGGCGCTCCAGGCGTTGAATTCGTTACCGCGGGCTGCCTCGCAAGCCAACCAGTTTGGATAGGTGCGATGTAAGCCTGTTGGTCGAACAGGTTCGTGAGCATCCAGCATGATGCGGTTTTCGGCAAGTTTTTCTGCTACACGTACGTAATGATTCACCATCCACTGTCCATCATGTTTTTCGCCACGGGGAATAATCCAACCTACATAACCTGTTTTTACGGCATCATAGCCATTTTCTTTCATAAACTCAATGGCTTTGTCAATTTTCCTTTCGTAATTGGTGACTGATGCCGAGGTTTCGTGATGCATAATCAGCTTCACGCCTTTACCGGCGGCATAGGCATTCAGCGCTTTTACATCAAAATCGGGATAAGGAGTGACAAAATCGAAAACTTCTTCTTTCCAGTTGCCTGCCCAGTCTTCCCAGCCTACATTCCAACCCTCTACAAGGACTCCTGCAAAACCATGTTCGGCTGCAAAATCAATATAACGACGAACATTTTTATTACTGGCACCGTGTTGAGGCAGTGGTGTAAGCGCATTCCAATCGGTGTCGTTCAGTTTAATATTGGGAGCATCGGCATAATTCCACGACATTGTATTGGGCACATGCATTCCCCACCAGATACCAATGTATTTCTGAGGTTGAATGAAACTTGGATCGGCAATTTTACTGGGTTCGTTCAGGTTCAAAATCATTTTCGATGCCAATATATCTGTTGCCTTATCACTTACAATAATTGTGCGCCATGGAGTGTGTTGTGGCGTTTGCATATAGGCTTTTGTGCCCACGGCATCAGGAGTAAGTGCAGCAGTGAGTATCAAATTTTTTTTGTCGATGAGCAAATGCATGGCCGGATAATTGACAAGTGCCGCTTCAAATATATTGATGTACAGTTTGTCATCTGTTTTCAGCATGAGTGGTGTTTGAACTGCATTTTTTGCAAAATAACCATGTGTGCCTATCCCTTCACCATCCACCTTCGAAGCATCTACTTTCGAAAGTTTTGTGGTGCTGTAATAATACTCGTTAGTGTCGTAATCGCCGGGAATCCAAAATGCTTCGTGATTGTCGGTAAGTGCGAATTCGGTTTTTTCGTCGGCGATTCTGAAATAATTCAGATTAGCTTGTTTGTCGAACTCATATCGGAATCCCAATCCATCGTTGAACAAACGGAATCGGATTTTCATGGTTCGCTTTTCCTTTTTTTGCTCGAGT
>JAYFRI010000375.1:0-3355 GCA_034926015.1 Paludibacter sp.
TCCTTTTATTTCTTCCTTCCCGGAACTTATGCTTTCGCGGCCGTCGGCATAAACTGTCTGTGCAAACTTACACCAGAGCGAAATGCTGTTGGTCAGGTCGTATTTAATATTCAGATAATATCTGCTGCCTTTACCGTAGTACATCGGTATTGAAAAAGCATACAGAATATCTTTTTCGTATGAATAGAAACGGTTGTCGTAGTAGACGGCATCAAAAAACTGATACCTTACATCTATCTTTAAAGGCATATTACTAAAGGTATACGAAACATCCTGTAGTGCTGTAACTCCATATTTATAGCCTGAATTCCCTTTTTGTGTCATGTTTCCTTCAATGATATTGCGGCAGCTGAAACCCCGATAGGAATAGCTCAGCTGGTACCGAAATGATGCCTTCTGCAAAGGAACTATCGAAGCCATAACATCTTCGCTATTGGAAGCATTTTCAAACTTTTCTTCGAACTTTATTCTCCAAAACATTGATAAATCTTTCCGGGACACAAAATCAAGCTGACACAGATAGTCCTGTCCCAACGAAGGTGCATCTACACCAAATTTAGGCCACTGAAAACGATAACTGTCGGCATAAGCTGCGATTTTCCATCTTTTATAGGGTCGGATTTCTGTTCCCAAATAAATGCCACTTTCGTTGTTCACCCTGCTACTTTCCGAAAAAGTGTTGGCATAAAAAGTATCATATTCAGGAGAAAAATAACGTTGTAAAATAACAACACTTACCTGCGAATGGGGCGAAAAAGATAAACCGTTAATTGTAGCCATCGACAATTTTTCGGAAACAGCAGTTTCACCGAAAAAATTAAATTTATGCCATCTTGCCCTATAATTTATCCCGGCCGACGACTGCTTATTTCCGGTAAAATAAAAATGGTTATAGGCGCTGAATTCTGGAATTAAGCTTTGATTCAGCCGTGTTTGAACGAGCGTAAAACCGACTTGTGTGTTTCTGAACATTAAAGAAGCATTCAATCCTGTTATTTGCTCATTTACAGTTGCTTTCTTTTCTAATTCAGCTGGCGTTCTGTGAAGTCCTGTTTTGTAAATACTCTGAAAACTACCACCAGCCGTATCGGCATCAATATTTTTATTCGAATAAAATGCAGTCAAATCAATTTTACCAAACCTTATAGTTGCGCCTACGCCCCGAAAAAAACTACTTTCGTTGGTCGAACTATATTTCTTAAGTCCATTTCCGACAGTGTTCGTTTTCAAAACATATGACGACTTGCCCATGCCAAATGCCGACCCCAACACAAGTCCCTGACCAAAAGAGGCGCGAAAATCGCCTACAACTATTGTTTTAAAACCGGCTATATCATTCATTTGAGCATGAAATGAATAAAAATCGTAGCCCTTGTGAGTATTGCCCGCAAATTGCTCGCCGGCATCTTTTTCCATCGTCAGTCCAACCTTAATCCGGTCTTTGAATCTGTACTGATATTTAACTGAGTTATACAAAGAAGATCCCAGATATACACTTTCTGTTTCTCCTTCAATAGATTGATAACCAGCTTTGGGCTCTATGCCCTTATCAAATCTTAAAAAAAGCTGATTTTTACCATATTTCAAAAGATCGTACTTGTAAATTTTCTTCGTTTTTAGTTGGCTTTCTCCCAGCACCACAAAAGGAAGCAGCCTGCGAATGTCCGTCATATCGAGACCATCAATCAATTGTAATTCAAAAAGGCTGTTGAATAATCCAAAACTGTACCTATAACTTAAAATATTTTCTATCTGTATATCCGACAAAAAAGGAAGTTTTTCGAGTTGTTCTTTGGTGGCTGAGTTAAGAACAATAGGACTCTCAGCCAATTCCATTAATTCTTCATAAAAGGTCTCGAAGTCCATTTCTTCTTCTGTTTCGGCAGAGTATTGCTCAAAAATATCAGCAATAAATTGATCAGTCACAATAGTTTTGTCCTGTGCTTTTAAACCCGTTAAAAGCAAACAAATCAATGCCACCAACTGTAAGGCTACCAACTTCATAAACACAAGTAAATGTTACTTATTTTTTTTGAAAAAAAATCGAACAGAAGCCATCGAAACTAAACCAAGCAAAGGATGTAGTTCGGTATTTAGATTGAAAGAGAAAGAAGAAAATTCGGTACTGAATCCAAAACATGGAACAAGATAATCGGTATGATAAGCCCCTGCTTTTACCGTAAGAAAATTGAGCAATGAATACTCGGCGCCAAGCGCTGTTCTGAAATTGCTGCTTATTTCCTTATCAACCTGCGCCTTGAAATTAAGATTAGGCGATAAATAATACTCAACACCCAGACTAAAAACAGAAGGTATCCGTTTAGAAGTTTCGACGGCCTTTATGATTGATTGAAAAGGGTTGAAGGTAGAAAAACCTAAATGCAAATCTGGTGAAAGGCTGGCATTTAATCCTATCTGAGGAAAAAACGCTCCATAATACTTATCTGAAGCTGCAAAGTAAGCAGCATAGTAATCGAGCTGAACGCCAAGCGAAAACTTATCAGAAAAATTGCGTGAAAAACCAATTCCCAGCATAATTTCGTTGTAAAGCGAATATCCGGAATATGAAGCCGAAATACCTGTGTTTATAAGCCTTGATGGAAGCACAAAATCGATACTTTTAGTTGATAATTCAGAAAGGAAATAGCGGTTTTCGTATTGGAAGCCAAAGTTCATAACTGAGGCATAACCAAGGCTGGCCGGATTGCTGAATGCTGACCAACGGTGTGAACTGGCAACCGATGCATCGGCAACTGCAGTAGTTGAAGGCACAAGGGGCGCAACCTGAGCAAATGTAAGCTCAGAACACAAAAAGAGAAAAGCTATTAATTTTTTCATTTTTGCTGATTCAGGTATGATTACTGTAAACACAAAAAATAATTAGCATTTCAAAGATGGCTCAAAAATAAACAATGTATTGAAAATAAAATGCATTCTTCAGAATAAAAATTTTCTTTTAGTATATTATTTTCTTTTACAAATACATTATTTAACAATAAAAAGCAAATAAAATAGATTTTGTCATGTATTAGCATATTTATTCAATGTTTTTTTATTTAATTTGTAAAATAAATAAATCTAAAACAGTAAATATATTATATGGATTTTGGTATCGAAGGAAGTAATTTAAAAAAAATATTCACTTAAAAACTACAAAAGAGAACAGTTTTAATTCAAAAACCGTTATGTATTTATGAAAAGATAAAATTTTATATAAATTAGCATTACAACAGTGCGGAAAACCTCAGGAAAAACATCCGAATAAACCGTGAAAATAAAAAAAACAGATAGTTTTAGAAATTAGATCGTACGTCAAGAAAAAAAATAATTATTGAAAGTAATAATGGCGATTATC
>JAYFRI010000354.1:0-7532 GCA_034926015.1 Paludibacter sp.
AACTGGGAAACACATTGTAAACATCATCCAAATGGCAAGCGTCTGTGCACGATGTTGCAGCCACGCTCCTTTTCCCATAAAAAATGCGGGGATAGTACACGAAACCAGCAAAGCAGCTCCAGCATAAAACGAATGATCAGAAACACAGTTATACACATAAGCAAAGTTCCATAAATCGTAAGCTATAATCCACCACCAAAGCTGATCGGGCCACAACATATCTTTCTTTTTATCCTTACCAATAAAAATTCCCATCCAACCTGAAATGGTGATTATATTGATAATTCCGGCAATTCCATTCATAATATTCCAACTTCCTCCCTGCATAGTTACGCCGTTTACAACCGAGCCAAATAAATCGCCATGATACATGGCATAAACCTGAAAATCGCGAATTACAGCCTCCAGAATATTAATTGACAAAATAAGTGGAGGGAAAATTAATAACCATTTGTAAGTAATCCCCTTTTTGCTGTGGCGTAAATACATAAAACCAAGAACTCCAGCCAACGCAGAATAAACTTTTACCCAATGAAACCAGGTACCTACACTTGACTCTGGTCCGGCAGTTTTGGGCCATACAGCAAAAGTTAAAATGACAGGAACCAAAATATAAACAACATAAGAAAACCACTTGCTCGAACGTGTCAATTCATTGATTAACATAAGTCCGGCAACAACTCCACACCACATAAGCGCCGAGTACCACGGAATTGATTCGAAGAAAAACATACTACATATTTTTTAGTTATTGTATTGAAAATTAAATTCACACTGCAATAATAAGAAATTTATTTCAATAATTAGTACGTTTGTACTATTTTATTGATAATTTAGTTGTAAAAAATTAAAATTATGGTGTTTATGGCACATTTAGCTATCTTTGCAGCATGAAACAAAAGCCTGTAACAACAAAAAAAAAGATACTGGACACAGCAATTAGCATGTTGAACGAACTGGGATTATCCAACGTTAAACTGCGTGATGTGTCACAGGCTTTACATATAAGCATTGGAAATCTAACCTATCATTATCCCAAATGGGAAAACCTGATCGACGATATTTTTGAACAATTCCAGGCCGATATCAATCAGTTATACGATTTTTTTCCAAAAGATATTTCGGAGGTTGTGACATACATTGAGAGGATATACGAAATACAGCTTAAATACGCATTTTTGTTTTCTAACTTCTACATTTTTTTTCAGCAGTATCCTAAATATAAAGCCACTGAAGAAGAATTTTTTATAAATAGAATGAAGATAATGCGCGATGCTCTGGAAAAATTAGTAGAGAAAAAATACCTCTATCCTGCCGGCTGCGAGCATAATTATGATTTACTTGTAAAAAACACATGGCTTATTCTTTCGGGTTGGTATGGATTTTCGATGATATTTAAAAATACAAAATACGCAATCACCAAAGAAGAATTTTTCTTTTCCATTTGGAACATGTATGTATATCATTTAACTGAATCTGGAAAAGAAATCGTTCGAAAATCATATGCTGATTTAATTGAAAATTAATTGTATTTCTTATGTTCATTAATTCAAAACTAAATAAAGTAAGGATTTTCACCTATATATTTGCAGTAATATCTTCATTAATTGTAAATATAAATGCACAAACAGTAAAATATGCACCAGCCTGGTTTGGCCCCAACGCCAATCCTGTACCCGAATTTACCGATGGGCGTATTCCTGCAAAAACCAGCATTAGCCTGATGGGCGATTATTACTTTGGATATGGCGATGAAACAAAAAACGGCTATTTTAAAATCGAAATTCCCCTTGTTGCAGAACGTGTATCGTTTAAAATATGGTCGACTGTATTTGAACATTATAAAGTAACACCCGAACTAAGCGATTACCGACAAATGAATGGCAATCTTAGTGGAAAATCGAATGGCGACTTCTATGTGCAAACCCGTATTTCTCTATTAAAAGAAAAGAAATATGCACCTGCAATAATTCTGAATTCTACTTTAAAAACAGCTTCGGGAACAAATTTTAATGAACGACGCTATTTTGATACGCCGGGATATTATTTTGATGTTGAATTTGCCAAATCGGTGTACACAAAGGGGAAATTTATAAACGAACTGCGCGCAGTTGGCAACCTTGGTTTTCTGTGTTGGGAAACAACAGGAAGCCGGCAAAACGATGCGCCTATGTATGGCGCAAAAATAATTGCAGGAAACCAAAACTGGAAATTAGACAACACACTTTCGGGCTATTGGGGATGGATGCACACAAGCGCAACTTATGGTGCCGATTACGGGGATGCTCCGCTGGTTTATGCAGCAAAACTAACAATTATGAGAAGTAAGATGGATTATTTTGCACAATATCAGTATGGAATTAATGATTTTCCATATCATCAACTTAGACTTGGTATCAGTTTTCCGATAGAAAAACTGACACCAAAATTTTAAATAAATCTGCCCCCTAACCCCCTAAAGGGGGAATTGAGCAAGTACAAAATTATTTTAAAAAAACAATGAATCAAGAAAACAAAACTAACTCAATCCCCCTTCAGGGGTTAGGGGTAGATAGAAAAGAAATTGAGATTATGGCTCCGGCCGGATCGTGGGAAAGTTTATCGGCAGCTATTAAAGCGGGTGCTGATTCGGTATATTTTGGTATTGAAAAACTAAATATGCGCAGCAAATCGAGCAGTAATTTTACTACAGAAGATTTACGCGAAATTGTACGTATTTGTAAAGAAAATAACGTTAAAAGTTACCTGACGGTAAACACTATTCTCTACGATAACGACTTGACTTTGATGCGCGAAATAATTGATGTAGCTAAAGAAGTGCAGGTTTCGGCCATTATTGCTGCTGACGTTTCGGCTTTGATGTATGCCAATTCAATAGGTGTAGAAGTTCATTTATCCACTCAATTGAATATTTCTAACGTTGAAGCTTTGAAGTTTTACGCACAATTTGCCGATGTTGTTGTGTTGGCGCGTGAACTGAATATGGAGCAGGTTGCCGAAATTTATCAGGCCATTATTACGGATAATATCCGGGGTAAAGGCGGTGAATTGATCCGCATCGAAATGTTCTGCCACGGTGCATTGTGTATGGCTGTTTCGGGTAAATGTTACCTCAGTCTGCACGAAAAAAATGTATCAGCCAATCGCGGTGCCTGCAACCAGATTTGCCGCCGGGGTTATACAGTGAAAGACAAAGATTCGGAAATTGAACTCGAAATTGATAACGAATACATTATGTCGCCCAAAGACCTTAAAACAATTGGTTTTATCGACGAAATGCTCGCAGCTGGGGTGCGCGTTTTCAAAATTGAAGGTCGTGCGCGTGGTGCCGAATATGTAAAAACAGTAGTAGGTTGTTACAAAGAAGCCATCGAGTCGGTACTGAACGGGACGTTTACTGACGAGAAAAAGGAAGATTGGAACCTTCGCCTTAGCAAAGTGTTTAATCGTGGATTTTGGAACGGCTATTATCTCGGACAGCGACTTGGCGAATGGAGCAACAACTATGGTTCCGAAGCAACACACAAAAAAATATATGTAGGCAAATGTACCAACTTTTTCCAAAAACTGGGTGTGGCCGAGTTTTTACTGGAAGCGCAATACCTTGAAGTGGGCAACGAAATACTGATTACAGGCGAAACAACAGGCGCATACGAAGATACAGTAAAAGAAATGCGTGTGAAGCTTGAACCTGTAGATAAAGTAGAAAAAGGTACTTATTTCTCAATGAAAACAAACGAGCTTATACGGCGAAATGATAAATTATTCAAGATAGTTCCAACGGAACATGCAGCAAAAAAAGCGAATCAATTATGATTCGCTTTTTTTATTAAAATTTCATATTTTTCTATGAAGTAATTTTTCTTCTAAATTTATAAAGAAAAACATAGTAAATTAAATAAATATTTCTTTTTATCTAATTTGATTCACTTATATCTTTTCAACTCATCTCCAACATTCTCAGAATAGGTTTCACTGCTTTCACTCTCACTTCTTCGTCTACCAAAATTTCAGGTGATTCGTTCAATAAGCATTTATAGAGTTTTTCGAGTGTATTCAGGCGCATAAAATTACATTCGTTGCAGGCACAAGTGCTGTCATTCGGAGGCACAGGAATAAACTCTTTATCCGGATTTTTCTTTTGCATTTCGTGAATAATTCCACTTTCGGTGGCTACTAAAAATGATTTTTTATCCGAATTTATTGTATAATTAAGCAAAGCCTGTGTGCTTCCAATAAAATCGGCCATCAGCAGCAACGGACGCTTACATTCGGGGTGCGCCAATACTTCTGCTTCGGGGTGGTCAGCTTTTAGTTTCACCAGCTTTTCAACAGAGAATTGCTCGTGTACATGGCATGCTCCGTCCCATAATAACATCTCGCGACCGGTTACACTGTTGATATAATTTCCAAGATTTCTATCCGGTCCAAAAATTAATTTCGCATCTTTGGGGAACTGATCCACAATTTTCTTAGCATTGGTAGAAGTAACCACTACATCCGTGAGCGCTTTTACGGCCGCTGTGGTGTTTACGTACGAAATTACAGTATGATCAGGGTGAGCCTTTGTAAATGCTTCAAATGCGTCGGCAGGACAGCTGTCAGCCAACGAGCAGCCGGCTTCAAGGTCGGGCACCAATACTTTTTTTTGCGGAGAAAGAATTTTAGCTGTTTCGCCCATGAAATGAACGCCACAAAGCACAATGATATCGGCATCGGTTTTGGCAGCTTGTTGTGCCAGTGCCAGACTATCGCCAATCACATCGGCTATATCCTGTATATCGCCCATTTGGTAGTAGTGTGCCATGATGACGGCATTCTTTTCTTTTTTCAGTCGGTTGATTTCCGATATAAGTTCTGATTTATTCATTTTATTTTTTTTAATTTCATTGTTTTCAAACAAAACATTATAATTATTCTTCTAAACTTTTAAAAAAAATCTATTGAAGATAATAATAGCATGTTGATAAGGTTGATAAAAATATTGATAAAAACTTGTGTAATTAGTTATTGATTGTATACTATTTCAGTATGAACAAAACTAATTTTAAATTTTTATTGAATAACAAATAAATACCAACTTTATCAACATATTGTTTATAACTGCAAAGTTAGAAACTTTTCTTCAAGTACTGTGCTCATAACCTTTAAAACGGCGTTAAAAAGTAAGGCTAAAAAAAGTGCTAACTAATTTGTTTATATCAAAACAAGTGATATAAGGAGATAGTTTTCGGTTTTGATGCATTAAGTTTTAATATTTCTTTCATTAGGTTTTCAACACTTATCAACAATTTGTTGATACTTTTTAAAACAAAAAAAATGGCGATGTAATTGAATACATCGCCATTTTTTTGTTGTGTATAGTAGGGTATTAATAAAGCAATCCTATTACCCACAAACTTAGTTTAGCAGGCAGGCGATTGAACAACCAGCAGAAGAGTTTATACTGAATGCCGGGAATAACAACAGCGTTCATTTTTGTTCTTTCAATTTGACGGAGTATGTTTTTGGATATAAGCTCGGGCGCCATTCCGTTTTGCTCGTCTTTTTCCATTTTTCCTACAGATGTTTTCATTTTTTGATAATAGGGAGAAGTGGATGTTTGAGATTTTTCGGTGTATTTACGAGCCGAAGTGAAGTCGGTTTTTGTATCGCCCGGAAGTACAGTGCAGCATTGAATACCGAAAGGTTTAACTTCGAGCGAAAGGGCTTTCATAAAAACAAGAAGCGCTGATTTAACTGAAGAATATAAAGCCTGAAAAGGTATTGGAATAACACCGGCAACCGACGAAATAGTGATAATTTTCCCGTATCCCTGTGTGCGAAAAACCGGAAGAGAGGCTTGTATGGTTTTATAAACGCCAAAAAAATTGGTTTCGAACTGATAACGCGCTTCATCAATAGATGTATCCTCCACAGCTCCGGCAATGCCATTTCCGGCATTACAAATAAGTACATCAAGTTTTCCGTTTTCAGCAACAATACGATTGATAACCGCCAAAATTTGGTCTTCGTTGTTTACATCCATTATTACAGGAATAATTTCACCCGATCCCAGGGGAGCTTTCTGAGCTGTGCCACCCCGACGCGAGGCACCATACACTTTATTGCCATGCTGCATGAGCATTTCGGCTGTTGCTTTTCCTATTCCGGCACTGGCACCTGTTAAAAGTACAATTTGTTGATTCATTTTAATTAATTTTAAAGTGCAAATATATACTTTCTAAATCGTATGATTTTAAAAAGCTAAAAAAACATCTTTTATTTTAAACAATTTCACCATAAATAATTGTTTATAGAATAAAAAACAACAAATACAGCAATGGCTCACAATCAAATTAAGACTTATACTTTTGCCGACAGTGGAATAGATAACGGTATGTTTATCCTCAAATCAATGAAAGATATTTACTTTAGCAGCAATGGAGAATCTGATTCACCACACCGACACGATTATTATGCAATTATTTTTATTGAAAAAGGGGAAGGAATTCATTATGTTGATTTTAAAGAATACAAAATAGAAAATAACAGCATCTATTTTATTCTTCCGGGCCAAATGCATCAGGTCAAACTCAGTGCCGAACCCAAAGGTTGGGTAATGACTTTTACCGAGGAATTTCTTATTGCCAATTCTATTCCGGATAAATTAATCAACGATATTTATCTTTTCAATGATTATGGTCAATCCCCTCCCCTATCCATTAACGATACGCAATTACCGATCTATCAAAATATTGTTTCGCAAATAGAATTGTTTTCCAATTCACTCGAAAGTTACACACTCGAAGCAGTTGGTTCGTTGGTAAAACTTTTTCTTATTCAGAGCAATAACCATTGTTCGTTACAAAAAATTAATAATCCGCAGTTTATGGAAACTACCAATCATTTGCTGCGCTCGTTCAAACAATTGCTCAATAAACACTATGCAACCAAACATATGGTTGCTGATTATGCCGATATGCTTGCGGTAACTTCGGACTACCTGAATAAAACAGTGAAAAGCATAACCGGAAAATCGGCCAAAGAACATATTCAGAGCAAGCTTATTATCGAAGCCAAACGTACGTTGCTTTTCAGTTCGCTGAGTAATAAAGAATTATCTTACGAATTGGGATTTGACGAATCGGCTCATTTCAATAACTTTTTCAAAAAAACTACCGGCCTCACTCCTACCGAGTTTCGTGTTTCGGCAAGATTGTCCTGATTTTTGCAATTCTACACCTGATTTCTTTACTTTTCGTGCGATGTTGCCACTGTATCTTTGCACTATCAAAAAAACGAAAAACAGGTAAAATGAAAACAATTATTCATAAAGCAGAAACACGCGGACATGCCAATCATGGTTGGCTCAATACGCATCATACCTTCAGTTTTGCCAATTATTATAACCCCGAACGGGTATATTTCGGTGCACTGCGTGTGCTCAACGACGACTGGATAGCCGGTGGCGTAGGTTGTGGAAAACATCCGCACGACAATATGGCAATAATACCTATTCGCTTCAAAGGCGCAGTTGAACATCAGGACAG
>JAYFRI010000152.1:0-2031 GCA_034926015.1 Paludibacter sp.
GAACCGGCCAGTTCGTACCATGGTTCGTCGGCATCGGGTTGTCCGTTTTTATTCAAATCCTGACAAACCATAACAATGCCGGGTTCCGAGCTGTTGGTAAATGCATTTCCAAGCGCTTTAAAATCGTATTCGCCCGGCACATTTACAATGGGATGATCAAAACCAACCACCACATAACCACCATAAGCACCCAGTCCGAGCATCGATTTGTTGTCTACCAAACAGTTGGAGGCAAATTGCAGCGCATTGGCATAAGTGTCGCTCATGGCCGGCGAGGGAAACAGTCGGTTGATATGTTGCCCCGGAGCAGGTTTATATTCCAGAACGCGCGTAATTTTTTCGGAGTTCTGAGCAAATGTAAAATGCGTTATCAGCATCATACATGCAGCAAATAATAAAGTAAATCTTTTCATTTTCTGTTGTTTATAAATAATTATTGCTTTAAAAAAGGGTCGCAAAATTCCTTTCCCTGTGACCCACGGGACTTCCACAGCTTCGCAAATTACAATTGTATTCTTCCGGAATTTGCTTGCGAAGCCGGTATGTTTTATGATTGATTTGTGTTGTCTTTATCAGGGGTTTGCAAAAACCACCTTGTTTGGATTTAGTCCTATTTCGTTGATTTTGAACTTCAGTTTTCCATGTCGGTCGAAGCAAAGCACATCGCCCCAAACCGTATAACTTTTAGCATCGGTCAGATATACATCACCATTTGCCGGATTAATGTCCACACCATAAGGAGTGCTTAACTCTGTGCCATCGGTAATAAAGTTTTCCGAAATTATTTTTTCTGTTTTGCAATCGAAAACCTTTACCCAGCAAGTCTGATTGCTAAAGTCGAAATTGTAAATATAAGCTGTATCGTTGTGTATATTGAAGTTCAATGCCTGAATATCTTCAAATGTATCTTCCAGCGTATCGGTGTTTGAATTTATACGCTGAAACAGATATGGATTTGCACCATAATCGCCACGCGAAACCACATACACATCGCCTTCGCTGTCGGCATGAATTCTGCCGGGATTAGTAGCCACTGTAATCTTTTTAATTTCGGTAAAAGTGTTTATGTCAATTACCGAAACCGTGTTGTCGTAATCAGGGAAGCTCAATCCGCCCGAGTTGGTCACATACAACTTGTTGTTGGCTACACAAATGCCATCAGGGTTTTTACCGCACTGCACAAAAGCCTCAATTTTTAAAGTTGTTGTGTCTATTTTAGCCACTGTGCCATCGAACGAGCACACATAAGCTTTTCCGGCATGAAATTCCACATATCGTGGTTCGCGGGCAATGCCTTTTTCGTTTTTCATGGCAATTTGCGCAAGCGATTTTCCGCTTTTTACATCCAACACCTCAATCTGACTTGATACATTTACCACCACATACATTTTCGAACCATAAATGCCCATGTCGTTGGCCGTGTCGCCCAATCCGCGTTTGTTTACAGTAAGGAAAAAATCAGTCACCAGCGTTTTGCTGTTCAGGTCGTAGCTGGCCAACGTGCTGTTGTTAAGGTTAAACAGCCCTTCGGAAAGGATGTAAAGCTTTGTTGGCTCCGCAGTTCCGGTGTTTATTCCGGGTTTCAGTTTGTCGTCCATGTCGTCGCAGGATGCTGCAAAAAGCAGCGTCAGACCAAGGCTGAGCAACAAGCCAATTTTGCGGTATTTAAATTCTAAATTCTTCATTCTCGATTCTTCTTTTTTTTAAAACTTCAAACTTACCGTTCCCCTCACTGAGCGTCCCGGCATGGGAAACCATTTTACAATGGCATAATTTTCATTCAATAAATTCAGCACTTCGGCATTCACCGATAGTGTTTTATCTTTCAGCTTAAAACTACGCGAAGCCGAAATGCTGTGATCGCTGTATCCTGGCAGACGGTTTTCGGCGAAATTCTGAAAAAGCGCATAACGTTTTCCCGACCACAAGAGCGAATAAGCCACATCCACCCAGGGCGTTTCCACAGCAAATCTTCCTGAGCCAGAAACGCGTGGCGTGTACGGAATCTGATGTCCGTAGGTGCTTCCACCC
>JAYFRI010000136.1:0-1888 GCA_034926015.1 Paludibacter sp.
CTATTTGGGTAAAGGCGTTCAGAAAGCAGTAGCGAATGTAAACAACATCATCGCCCCTGCCCTTGTTGGCATTAGCACATTGGAGCAACGATTGATCGACAAAAAGATGATTGCGCTCGATGGTACAAAAACAAAATCGAATTTGGGTGCCAATGCCATTTTAGGCGTTTCGCTTGCTGTAGCCAAAGCCGCAGCCAACTACCTCGACCTGCCTTTGTATCGCTACATTGGTGGAACAAATGCATTTACGCTTCCTGTTCCAATGATGAACATTATCAACGGAGGTTCGCACTCTGATGCTCCTATTGCTTTTCAGGAATTTATGATTCGTCCTGTTGGTGCCGCTTCGTTCCGCGAAGGCCTCCGCATGGGTGCTGAAGTTTTCCACTCGTTGAAAAAAGTATTGCACGATCGTAACCTCAGCACTGCTGTGGGCGACGAAGGTGGTTTTGCTCCAAACCTTGCAGGTGGTACCGAAGATGCTTTGGAATCCATCCTGAAAGCTATCGAACTCGCTGGTTACAAACCAGGAAAAGACGTAATGATCGGTCTCGACTGTGCTTCTTCTGAATTCTACAAAGATGGAATTTATGACTATTCGAAATTCGAAGGTCCTAACGGTAAAAAACGTACTTCTGCCGAACAGGCTGATTATCTTGCTGAACTGATCGCTAAATATCCTATCGATTCTATCGAAGACGGTATGGGCGAAGGCGACTGGGATGGCTGGAAACTGTTGACCGAAAAAATCGGTGACAAATGTCAGCTCGTGGGCGACGACTTGTTCGTAACCAACGTTGAGTATCTGAAAAAAGGTATCGAACTCGGTTGTGCTAACTCTATCCTTATCAAAGTTAACCAGATTGGTTCGTTGACTGAAACACTCGACGCTATCGAAAGGGCTCACCGTGCAGGATATACTTCAGTAACTTCACACCGTTCGGGCGAAACTGAAGATGCTACTATTGCCGATATCGCTGTAGCTACTAACTCAGGCCAGATCAAAACAGGTTCGTTGAGCCGCTCTGACCGTATGGCTAAATACAACCAACTTCTCCGTATCGAAGAAGAATTGGGCGATTTGGCTGTATATGGCTACAAAAAATAAGAAATTCTGACAGTTTTAAACTGACAAATTTTATTCGCTTTAAAGAGCTGTCTGACATTCAGGCGGCTCTTTTTTGTTTATAAATTCAGCTTTTTTCAAAGTTATAACAACCCTTCGTTAATACGCGTTAAGCAAAAATTGCAGCTTGTTAATTTTAGACAAATAACTACTGACTACATCTTTACAGGAACATATTTTGTATATTTTCGCACTATACAAATAAAATACACAGTTCAACCATAAACAACAAATTAACGCATTATGAATGTTTCAAGAAAAACAAAACTTCTCGGCTTCTTTGCCGCAGTAGTTGCCGTAAGTGTAGCCACCAATTTAGCTACCAACTATATTTCGAACAAATCGAATAACGATTATGCTTTCCAGAACAATAAAATTCCGGCAAGCTATGCCAATTTTGCAAGTGCAGCAAGCGCCATGGAAACAGACTTCACTGTTGCTGCCGAACTATCCATACATGCAGTAGTTCACGTAAAAACAAAAACGCCTATCAAACAGCGATTCGGTGGATTTGGAGGGCTCAGTGACCCATTTCTTGAATTCTTTTTCGGACCACAACAACCTCAGCGAGAGCAACCTCAGCAGCAACAGGACATTCCTATGCAAGAAGGATCAGGATCAGGTGTTATCATCTCGAACGATGGTTACATTGTAACTAACAATCACGTGATTGACAGATCGAAAGAAATTGAAGTAACATTAAATGATAAACGTACATTTAAGGCCAAACTAGTAGGTGCCGACCCAAGTACCGATATCGCG
>JAYFRI010000086.1:0-18603 GCA_034926015.1 Paludibacter sp.
GATAAGTTATTGGAAATAAACGGGAATACATTAAGAGTAACACCCGAAGGAATGCTTATCGTGCGCAATGTGGCAGTGGCTTTCGATCCGGGATTTGTGCCGGTGACAAATAAGTATTCAACAACTATCTGATATATAAAATATGAACGCATGAAAGCTGTATTGTTAGCCAATATGGGTGCACCTGTATCGGAAAAAGGAATGAAGGTTTTTCTGAAACGTATGTTCAGCGATAAAGCAATTCTTTATGCGCCTGCCTTTGTACGGAGCGTGGTGTCGACTTTACTTAGTAATGTCCGTTATAAATCTTCGTGGAAAAAGTATTTACAGATCAATGGTTCTCCTCTGCAAAGATCGATGGAGAAAATGGCTTCGGATTTGCAACAGTTGTTGAGCAATGAGTATATTGTCAACGCTGTATATTCATATTCCGAACCTTTTATCGAAGAAAAGATAGCCGAATTGTACCGACAGGGGATCAGGGAGATGTGGGTGATTTCGATGTATCCGCAAGCCAGTTATTCAACTACAGGAAGTGTACAGACATCGCTCGATAAGATGCAAAACAAATACAACGATATCAGGTTCCGTTTTATTGAAGATTATTTTGACAATGAGCTTTTTATAGATTACTGGAAAGAACTGATCAGTGACAAAATGGCTGAAATGAAATATACTCAACCTTATTTATTGTTCAGTTCGCACGCTATTCCGCGCTCTTTTATCGATCGAGGGGATTTGTACACCGAAAAGATGAATACATCCGCCCGGCTTATCTCCGAAAGTCTTGGATGGAAGTACAGCCTAAGTTATCAATCGAAAATCGGACCCATTGAATGGACAAAACCATATACAAGCGATTATCTGAAAGAACTAAGCAAAAAAGGCATCGACGAAATCATTGTTGTTCCGCTTAGTTTTATCAATGAGAACCTCGAAACAAGATACGATCTGGATACTGAACTTATTCCTTACGGACTGAATACGCTCGGCATTAAAAACATTTGCAGAGTAACTTTACCCGATAGTAGCCCTTATTTGGTGAAGATGTTCAGAGAATTTATAAATAGTTACGAGTTACAAGTTAAATAGTTCTGAGTTTCGAGTTTTGGAAGCAGTTGATAATTATTAATTTGAAGATTTGAGAATTTGAAAATTTGAAGAGGGTCTGTAAGAGTTTAAATTTAGTTCTGAGTTTCGGAGACAGTTGATAATTCATAATTGATAATTCATAATTAAAGAGATGCGGGGGTCATGTTCTGAGTTTCGGGTTCGGGAGGCAGTCGAAAATTATTTATTTGAAGATTTGAGAATTTGAGGAGGGGATGAAAGAATGTAAATATAGTTCCGGAGTTCTGAGTTTCGGGTTTCGACTGGAGGCTCTTGACTTTCTTTTGTCTTTGTTCTTTTGTCAAAAGTCAAAAGTCAAAAGACCGGAGACTGGGGACTGTTGACAATTCAACGATTGACATATTTTCAATCCCGAAAGCTTTCGGGACAAATTTTCAAATTTTCAAATCTTCAAATCTTCAAATTGGCAAATTAGCATATTGGCACATTAGCAAATAAAATATTTATGATGGAAACAGAAAAAGATATAGTGATTATTGGTGCAGGGCTTACTGGTTTAGCGCTTGCCTATTATTTGAAAAAAGCAGGAAAGAATGTGCTGTTGTTGGAACAGAGCCATCGTACCGGGGGCGTTATCGATTCGGTGACTGAGAAAGGATTTACCTACGAAAAAGGACCTTCAACAGGCGTGCTTGGTTCGTTGGAGATCATCGAACTCTTCGATGAACTGAAAGCTAAATGTGTACTCGAAACGGCCAGTAAAACATCGGCAAACAAACGCTATATCTGGAAAAAATCGAGATGGGTAGCTTTGCCTTCGGGACTTGTTTCGGGGGTCACAACACCTCTTTTTACACTTTACGATAAATTCCGTATCCTGGGTGAACCATTTCGCAAAAAAGGTGGATATCCCGATGAATCTATTGCCGAAATGGTGGTGCGACGATTGGGAAAGAGTTTCCTCGATTATGCTGTGGATCCTTTTCTCTCCGGTGTTTATGCCGGCGATCCGTACAAACTGATTACCCGTCATGCATTGCCTAAACTTTATGCGCTCGAATTCAATCATGGCGGATTTATAAGAGGGACAATTGCAAAACACAAGGGTGTGAAAGCTCAGTCGCATACAAATGCACATAAAATTACGCGCGAAGTGTTTTCGGTACAGGGAGGATTGAAAAATCTTACAGAAGCATTGACAAACGAAATCGGTTACGATCGTATTTTATTGGGTTGTACCGAAACAAAAATAACGCCCGTCGCACAGGGTTTCAGCATAACATATACTGATGCTTTGAGTATGAAGAAAGAATTGCTTTCGCACAAAGTGGTGACTACCATTGGTGGATATGCCCTGAGCGAACTATTGCCTTTTGCCGATAGCCATTTCATTGAAAATATAAGCAATACTACTTATGCTCCGGTCATTCAGGTAGCCGCTGGTTATAACAAATGGACAGGTGTAAAGCTCGATGCATTCGGCGGTTTGATATCATCGAAAGATAAACGCAGGATCCTTGGCGTACTTTTTCCTTCTGCTATTTTTGCCGGACGTGCACGGCAGGGAGGGGCTATGCTTTCGGTGTTTATGGGTGGAATGAAAAACAAGGAAATGCTTCAATTGTCCGACAACGAAATTGAAGCCATCGTTAAGCAGGAATTACGTCTTACAATGAAAACTACAAACGATCCGGATTTGTTGCGTATTCATCGTTATCAACATGCCATAGCACAATACGATATAAAGAGCCAAAAACGTTTTGAATCAATTGCTGCACTCGAACAAAACTATCCTGGTTTGATTTTAGCCGGTAGTTTTCGCGATGGCATTGGTATGTCCGACCGGGTGAAACAAGCCAAAATGATAGCCGATAAGCTTATCAACGAATAAGATTATAAATGAATCATCAGAGACGTTTTTTACAACCAATTGTCTGTTTTGTTGTTTAGTATATAGTTTAAAAAAAATCAACAAAAAAACAATCAAATGAGAAAAAGGACCTATATTCTTACATTTTTATTTTTACTGACTATGCATCTTGCCGCGCAGGATAAGCCTTTAGCAAAAGCGCCTAAACAATATAGTTTTGAATTTGGATACCGAAATGTGTTTGCACAATCCAATATGTTGAACAACAATAAGGCAACGAATGGTTATGGCCTGTTGTTCGACTATGCCTGGCAACTCAGTGGTTTTGATGGTAAAAAAGCAAAATCGTTTATCACTGTTCCGCTTGGATACACTGTGTTGATGGCCGATAATGGACTTTCGAAGAGCATGCACCTGCTTAATTATGGATGGACTGTGAGGCATGAATTATCGCGAAACGAAAAGATAGTTCCTTTTGTGGGCTATGGTTTATTGCTCAACAATATGCGCGTTACCGACGTCGAAGGATCGTTGTTTGGACATCAAACACAGTTCGATCTTGGAGTCAACTTCAATACTTCCACGCGATTAAAGTATTTTGCAAAGATTGAATACAGCTACACTTCTTATCCACGTTTCAACGAACCGGAACGCATTCGTCTGCATTATGCCGATCTAAGAGTGGGAGTGAGGTTTTGAACCAAAGCAAGGCATCAAAGCCGAACAACACCGGGTCGAAATCAAAAAAATCAAAAAAAACAAACATTTAACCGGATAATTATCAAAACAAAGCCATTTACAGGACTTATAAATTTAGAAAAAGTTGGTTGAACTTCGTTTATTCTTGATTATCTTTGCTACCCAAAATAAATAACAAAAAAAGATATGGAAATCTCAGGAAAAATTATTGCCGTATTGCCTCAGGCAACCGGACAAGGAAAAAACGGAATGTGGCGTTCGCAGGATTATGTATTGGAAACCGCCGATCAATACCCCAAAAAAGTATGTTTCAATTTATTCAACGATAAAATAGATCAATTCCCAATGGCCATCGACGATGTGGTAAACGTAAGTTTCGATGTGGAAAGCCGCGAATACAACGGACGTTGGTACACCACCATTCGTGCATGGAAAGTTGATAAAAACGTAGCTACTGCAGCACCTGTTGGTCAAACAGCAGCTGTTTCGGGTACTCCTTTCGATGGTGCTCCTGCATCTGCCGGTGAAGGAAGCGATTTACCGTTTTAAAGCCCTCTAAGCCCTTAGGGGGAATAGAAAATATTTATTATACGCGATATTGAGTCAAAGTAATCATAAAAACTCCTCTTTTTTGAAGGAGTTTGGGGAGGCTGATGAATAACAAAATATTATTAGGCATGAGTGGCGGCACCGATAGTTCGGTTGCTGCCATTCTTTTGTTGGAGCAGGGTTACGAAGTGACGGGCATAACCTTTCGCTTTTGGGAAGAAGGTGATAATTTTCATCTCAGGGATGCGCAGCAACTGGCCACCCAACTGGGCATAGAACACATTGTTTACGATGCCCGCAATGTATTTAAAAACACTGTTGTTCGTTATTTTGTGGACGAATATTTAGTGGGTCGCACTCCATTTCCCTGTGTGAAATGCAACAACGAACTGAAATGGAAACTGATACTACAGGAAGCCGACCGGTTGGGCTGCGATAGGGTAGCCATGGGCCATTATGTAAATATAATACACGAAAAGGATCGTTATTTTGTGGCTGAAGGGGTGGATGCCGATAAAGATCAGTCGTTTTTTCTGTGGGGATTGAGTCAGGAACAATTGGCGCGGATTGTTTTTCCTTTGGGTGGTTTCCACAAAACAGAAGTACGTAAAATGGCTGCCGATAGAGGATTTCTGAAAGTATCCGAAAAGAAAGACAGCCTTGGCGCTTGCTTTTGTGCCGGTGATTATCGTCCTTTTCTGAAATCGCAACTTATTGAACCCGATAAAACAATTTATCCCGGAAATTTTATTGATGAAAATGGAAAGGTAGTAGGACAACACAATGGATTTCCACTTTACACAGTAGGGCAGAGGCGGGGATTGATACATTTGAACCGGAAAGTGTTTGTAAAGGAAATACGTCCCGAAAGCAATGAAGTAGTACTGGCACCGCTCGAAGGGATGTACAAAACAAATTTTCTGATTCGCGATGTGAATATAGCAGATAAGCATCTGTTTACAGATCAATTCGACATTGTTTGCCGCATTCGTTACCGTAAACAGAATACACTCTGTCGTGTTGTTTTCCTTGAAGACGGAAATGCCCGTGTAGAACTTGCCGAAGCACTCGAATCCATTGCTCCCGGACAAACCGCCGTGTTTTATCAACAAGGAAAAGTCCTCGGAGGAGGGTTTATAGTTGGATAGTTTCGGGTTCTGAAGGCAGATATTAATTTGAAGATTTGAAGATTTGAAAATGAAGAGGGGGAAGTTGACAGTTGTTAATTTGAAGATTTGAAAATTTGTCCCGAAAGCTTTCGGGATTGAGGAGTTGGTAAAGTTTCGGGTTCTGAGTTTTGAGTTCTGAGTTTCGGTTTCACCGCTTCAGTTAATCAATTAATCAGTTATTCTACGCTTCCACACGGTTATTTATAGTGCAAAATACCGCGTACCGATGATCTCCCCTTTTAAGGGGAGTACCCGAAGGGGGAGGGGTTAATGTTCTGAGTTCCGGGTTTCGGGGTTCATGTTTCGGGAGACGCTTCAATCATTCCACCATTGGCACATTAACTACGCTTCCACACGGTTATTTATTACCCTAAATCTCGCGTACCGATCTTGCTCCCTCTCCTTTGGGAGAGGGCTGGGGTGAGGTTTGGGGACTGTTGACTGGAGACATTTCAACCATTGGCACATTGTTTTTGTTCTTTTGTCTTATATGCATTGCCCTATCGGACAAATGCTTTTTTCTTACCGCTCCTTTGGAGCTTTCAAATAGCTGCAACGCAACGGACAGAAGTATTGCTTTACAAGTCAGACCTGACAGGTTTTCAAAACCTGTCAGGTCTTGCAGGGGCTGATGACTTTAGACCTTTGACTTTAGACTTTAGTCCCCTTTGCCTTCGCCTTCGCCTGTGCCTGCATTTCTTCAGCAGTTCAATAATTCAAAGCTTTTGACACAGTTTATTGAACAGACCCCGTATAAAATCAGTTTTGCGAAACAACAAGCTTGCTTGGCAAACCATTAAACCGGTTTTGCAGACCATAAAACCTGTTTGGCAAACCATTAAACCGGTTTCGCAGACCATAAAATCGGTTTAGTAAACCATTAAACCAGTTTTGCAGACCATAAAACCTGTTTGGCAGAATATTAAACCGGTTTAGCGAAAGATAAAACCGGTTTGGTGGAACAAAAAGCCACTCTTTCCCCGTGCTAAGTGAAACGGTAGTAATATAAAATCAAATGATTACCAGGTGTTTGTAGAGAAGTAATGCCCGGGAGGTATTTACTGTATGAGCTTTGCTAAGGGCGTGTCTGCGAAGAATATTGACTATGTGCTCGCTGATAAAGAATTTGTCGGCAATGTGTTTATGTATCGTTCAGCTAAAAAATGACTAAAAATGACTATATGAAATGGAAGAAGAAGTAGCTATATTTGCAAAATCATTTTTTAAGTATGAAACGAGCATTTAAACAGACATTTAAACCAAAGACAATGTTCATTGCGAGTTCCATGCGACAACTATCTAAAAAATAAATATGAACGCATGAAATAGCATATATTTACTTTATCATCTTAAATTCAGTTACTACTATGGCAAAAAAACCAAGAATACCGCGGTTAATCGACGCCTTTAGTCCGTACATTAGCGTAACAGGCAATTATTTAGCCGATGGTACGCCTACCAATGCCAGCCGTTTGGGCATAACCGAACCCGAAGTGGCTACCTGGCAGGGTTTTGTAACAATATGGACGCCGCTATATACTAAGTATAGCGATAAGAAAAACAGCCGTACCACAGCGATCAAAGATCAGTTGTACGAGGTGATTAGTAGTTGTGTAGCTTTTGATCAAAGCAACCATATCCTCGATAGGATAGCTTCGTCGACAGCCGTCACCATTACCGATTTGGAGACCTTTCATATCAAAAGCGGTCCGCTGGAAAAGACCACTCATTCAATACCTGTTACCCCTGTCAGCGAGATGGTATCACCTATCCTTCAGCCCATAGGCGGAGGTTTGGTGTCGGTTAAATGCTATACCTCCACCAGTCAGCGTGCCGGAATATGTGTCGGAGCCGATAGCGTGCAATATCTGTATGCCGTAGGCACCACTCCGCCCGCATCGGCCGAAGCCGAAGGCCTGAAAGCAGGAATCTCCACCAGGGCTTCGTTCAATCTCGATGCAGGTTCAGCCTCGTCGGGCAAATACCTCTATATCTATCTGCGCTGGTACAATGCCAAACACCCCCATCTGGCCGGACCATGGAGTAGTATAAATACAACACTGATACTTTAGTACCGCAAAAGGGCAAAGTAATCAAAAATATCTGTTGGCAGATGGCTTCCAACACTACGCTTCCATACGGGCTTTACCTTCAGTGAAGTCCGTATTTATTATAAATAATTACCATTTAATGCATTCGCTTTAATAATCAGTTAATAAATAGTTGTTAATTTAAAAAATGTTTTTACCTTTGGGGGGTAGAAAGAATATATGCGGAATTAAGAATAAAAACAACATGAATATAATAAGCTAAATAACAAACAATTATCTTTTATGCTCATTTACATAAATGCGATATATGCAGAACTCAGTTCCGCATATCCGGAATTGAGGTAAGGATATATATTGTTATGGGCAAGTGTAGAAAAAAAAGAGTGCTAGCGAAATTGATACTGAAAAATCGAAATAAGAATATAAAATGACCGAAAGAAAACCAAAGGGGTATTGGGAGAATTTCCAAAATGTAAAAAAAGAAATTATTCCATTAATTCAAAAATATGGTCGTTTTCCATCGAATAATGAAATGGTGCATGAAGGAAAATCATCACTAGCTAGGTTTATAGCAAAATATCACGGTGGAATAATTGAGGTTGCAAAGAAACTAGAAGTTCAAACATATGATGAAAGTATTGGGAGAAATAAAGCAAATACTTGGAATATTGAAAATGTAGAAATTGAATTTATCAATTATATACAAAACAAGAATATAACTTACTATCCGTCAAGATATGAAATAATTGAAAATGGCAGTAATTTTTATACTGGAATAACACAGGTTTTCGGAACTTACGAAAATTTCAAGAAACATCTTTTATCAAAAGGTTTTTCATTCTCAAAAAAACCAAAGGAAATAAAATGGACTTTAGAGTCAGCGATTAAAGAACTTGAACCAATTGTAGAAGAAATAGGATATTTTCCGTCACAATCTGACTTGGATAAATTAAAACTTGTTGGCCTAAGAGGTTATATCTCAAAAAATAAACTTTTAGACTCACTTAAAATTCATTTTAATGTAAAATCCAAATTACGTAAAAACACAGTTTCCAGACCTAGCGGTTATTGGGATGACAGTGAGAATATTCTAAAAGAATTAAATAATGTATATACGGACTTTGGGAGAATTCCTACTAATAAAGAATTACTTGAATTAGGTTACGGCAGTTTGGCATTACATTTAAAAAAACTTCCTGATGAGATTTTAGAAAAGTACAATTATTTTTCAAAGTCAATATTGATAAAAACAAAAGATGGTCATTATGTAAGAAGTAATTACGAACTATTATTTGACAACTTTCTATCATACAATAATATAAAACACATATCTGAAGGCATTATATCAACGAATTCTATTCAAAAATATTTATTTGATTTTAAATTAATACTTAGCAGTAAAAAGGTTGTATATGTTGAAATTTGGGGGTTTACAAGACAAAGAAACGTACAAGAAAAAGAATACCACGAGAAAAGAATTAAAAAGGAAGAAGTTTATAAAAGTTTAAAACTAAATCTTATTGGAATTCCAGCTGACATTTATGAACAATCATTTTCTGAAATATATAAATACTTCACAAACTCAATATTGGAATTTAATGAAAGCTTTGTAGCAAAACCATTAGATATAAATTACTTACTATGGGGTTCAACTTATAATGAAAACACTCTTATTGAAACCTTAGAAGTTATAATAAAAAATAATGGTGGTTTTTTTCCTTCGACAAATGAAATAAGACTATTAAATAATGGTGAAGGTTTAATTTCTCAAATTCAAAAATTTGGTGGTGTTCAATATTTCAAAGACAAGTTAAACGTTGATTCTAATATTAAAGGCAGTAAGTGGACATTGACTAAATTGAAAAATGAGATTGAAAGTTTGAATGGACTTCAATACTTACCGTCTTATAATGAATTAAAAGATTTTAATAGATTAGACATTTTAGGAGGAATACAGAAGAATGGAGGATTTAAACAAGTTGCTTTACAACTAAAGATACCAACTTGTTCTTCTTACCTTAAAGAAAACCCAAAAGAGTTAAAAACCAAATGGACAATAGACTATTTATTATCTGAATTAGAGCCTATTATAAGACAATATAATACAATACCGTCAGAAACAAGTTTAATTAAACTTGGTAGAGGTGATTTAGTTGTTGGTATAAAAATAAATGGTGGGTTTGTAAAGATGAAGGAACGATTATCAATTGATTCATCAAGAAAAAAATGGAATGAAGAAAATGTCTTATCCGAAATTAAAAATTTTATTGTTTTAAACGGTGAATTCCCGACTACTAAATTACTTAAATCTCAAAATAGAAGTAATTTAATTGCTGGTATAAATAGTTTAGGTGGTTTTAATTATTTCAGGATTAAACTAGGATATACTTTTTCAAAACATGGTAAGAAATGCTTTTCAACAGAACAAGTTATTGATGAATTAAAAGAAGTAATCAATATAATAGGTAATTTTCCTTCGATCGATGATTTAGAAAAAATAAATAGAAAGTATTTATCATCTAGAATTCAATCAGTTGGTGGGTTCCATAGATTACGCAAATTAATGGGATATGATTCAAGAAAAAAATAAACGTAAGTGGCAGAGAAGATTCATTACAACGATTTTCAACAACGCAAAGAATAAAGAAAAATCCTTTTCAGGCATAGCGTTTGAAAATCTTGATTTGATAAATGAGAAAAATGAAGTTTTGCCTCAATATTTATTTAAGTATTACGCACCAACTTCTGAAAATATTTTAGACATACAAAATCAAAAAGTATGGTTATCAAATCCTAAATATTTTAACGACCCTTTTGATTGCAATATAGGCTATGACAACGAGAAATTTGAAAAGGATATGCTCCTTCAATTTATAACAAATAATGGGTGTGTTGAAGAGCATAATAGATTAGAGGGTTTTACTGAAGAAGAAAAATGGAGAATAGTAAATAGTCGTTTAGGATTAAGTTATCATTTTTTAAGTAGAAAAGAAGAATATTCAAGTGCGAAGTTTTGGATATTAGATTCGAAATCAGAAGGTTTTCGTAGAACTGTTCACGAATTTTTAGAAGATAAAGTATCCAAATTAAATACTAAAATTACAAAGTTGCGAGATGTTGATATTAGAGTTGCATGTTTCTCGGAATTTGAAAAATATGAAGAATTCTACAAACAAATTGTTATGTGGTCACATTATGCAGACAATCATAAAGGATTTTGTGTTGAGTATGACCTTGAATTACTAAAAAAGAATATTCAATTTACATTAAAAGACCATGAATTCTATTACAAAAAACCGGAATATTTATTAGAGAAGAACATTGCATTAATTAAAACTGGCTTGTTTCCAGTGGAATACACTTCTAATAGGATAAATATACCAATTTCAAAGCTTAAAAAACTCGAATTTGATTCTCCAGAAAATATTAATAATAATCTCGATATTAACGAACTAATTTATAAGACATACATTGTAAAATCCGCGAATTGGAATTCTGAAAAAGAATGGAGACTAATTGTTGATGGTAAAATTGCAAATTTCTACAATAATAAACTTCCATTCCCATATGCAAAGAAAATCTATTTAGGTTGTAAAGCGAATACAGAATTGATAGATTCATTAATTGAAATTGGAAAAAGAATTGGTGTTGAAGTAGTACTTTTGAAAATGGATTCTAAAAAGTTTATTTTAGAAGAATCGAGTGTATTCAGCTACAACTATACGAGAGAGTACAAACAAAACATAAACCCATTTGATTAGTTATCAAACACCTAGCCCATAACACACGCCTATGGTCATTGGCTGGCTGACGTGCATTCCGGCAGTTTTGCTCCCGCATTCACTTTGTCGCTGTGCGACAGCGAACGCTCCCGCAAACCGCCAAATGCCCATAGCCTCGGTCGTTAGCGGTAAGCATAAAAAAAACCATATGAGAAAGTATTTATTTTTTCTAATTCTTCTGATTTCCTGTAATTCATCAAATCAATTACCACCTAGATATGATGAACTTAAAACAGATTTAGAGCGTAATTTTATATATGGAAATGTTGAATCTATCGAACTTCTTAAAGCAAATTTTACTGAAGATTCTAGGACAGAGGAGCCAATCAAACAATCTGTTGCTAGATATGACACTTCGGGTTATCAGATTGAATTCCGCAAATATGACAGTTTTGGTAAAGAACTCTCGTGGATGACTACTGAATACAATGATGGTAAATTGACAAAACAATCATCATCATTCGATTCCGAGAAGTATAAGCGAATTATCATAAATCATTATGATTCAAATGGACAGCTTAATCGTACTGATTTTTATATGAATGATTCATTAAGCGAATATAGTGTATTTAATTATGATTCACATGGCAATTTGACTAATCATTCGCAATTCAACCTTCACAATATGCTTATGTCTAAAACTTCATTTGTTTATAACTTCTACAAAACAAATAAATTTAGTACAAAGTTACAGATTGACAGTACACAGACAGGGATTGACACTACTATATACAAGAACAAATATGACAAATATGACAGATTGGTGGAATCTACGTTTACGTTAAAACTATTTGGAAGCAATAAAAGTGTCAATCAGTATGATTCTAACGGATTTATTGAAAGGATTACTTCCTTTGAAAATGGACAAATTGTTCAAGAAAAATTATATGACAAGTATTATAATATCGTGCAAATCAACAAGTATGAAAATGCTGTATTGTCAAGCATTTTTTACTATTCAGGTTATAGTTTCGACACGTATGGAAACTGGATTGAAAGAACTGCAAAAATCGAGAACAAAATTGGTCAAGACAAAAGCAAAAAAGAATTATATAAAGAATTTAGAAGAATAAATTATTACAACTAATGCCCAGCACCTAACACACGCCTCGTATGTTCACAGGCTGGCTAATGTGCACAATATTAAAAGAAAGATGAAAGCGAAATTATGTTTGATTTTATTATTTGTTTCTACTTTATCCAATGCTCAAACTTTTTTGGATTCAGTAAGAACAGGTAAAATCACAATGGATAAATATGCCCAAAGATTTAATGATATAGACAAATTTGATCACAGTGTTATTCCATTTAAAGACAATGAAAAGTGGGGATATAAAGATAAAAATTCAAAGATTATCATTGCTCCGAAATATGATAAAGCTTCACAGTTTCAAAATAATGTGGCTGTTGTAAAATTGAATGGTAAAAATGGATTGATTAATAACCGTGACAGTATAATTATATCATTTGGCAGATACGACGATATATATGTTTTTAAAGAAAAAAGAGCAAGAATCAAGAAGAATAATTTGTTTGGCATAATTGATATTAAAGGTTACGAAGTGATGCCATGTATTTATAAATCGTGCGATAATTACAGGTTTGGACTATGCCAATTGACTGATAAAAATGACAAAGAAGGACTAGTTGATTTAAATGGTATTATTGTTATTCCATTTGTCTATGACGACCTAATACAAATGCAGTTAGAAGGAATTATAAAAGCAAAGATGAATGGAAAATATGGATATATTAATTATAATAATGAGACTTTAATCAGATTTGATTATGATTATATAGATCAACCATCTAATGGTATGATCGCTATAAAAAAAGGTAATAAATACGGATTCATTAATACATTGGGAGAAGAGATAGTTCCCTGTATTTATGATAAAGTATATCCATTTACCGAATATGGAAAAGCGTCTGTAATTAAAAATGGAAAGAGTGGATACGTTTTAAAGGATGGAACAGAAAAAATTATTGAATAAAAATACTGTGAATAATGAAACCCCTGCTCTTTCGGATGTACGATGAATGAACGAATGTTGGTGTACGTTGCCTTTGGGTGTCTGCAAAGCATTGTGTGTTTGATGAAGGATATAGGGTAGGACGAGGTTAAATATGTTATTTATCTTTGGGGAGTAAAACTAACAAGTTGGATATGCCCCACACATACAAAAGAAAAAAAATGAGAATTGCAATCTGGAATTTAGAACGACTGAAGAAAAGAAAAAGACAATTGATTATTGACAAATTAATCGAAATTGACGCTGACATTCTTATTTTGACCGAAACAAATTCAAGTATTCAACTTGACAATTACATTTGCATTTCGACTGAACTTTTACCACTCGGTTTTGACAACACAGACTATGAAGTCGGAGAAAACAGAGTTAGCATTCTGACAAAATATGAAACAACAAACAGACATGAGACTTATGACTCTTACACGACTGTTTGCTCTGACATAGAAACACCGTGGGGAACATTGACTGTCTATGGTTCAATTATTGGAGTTTTTGGCAACAGACAACCACGTTTTGACATGGATTTGTATGGTCAACTTACTGACCTGGAAAGATTATTCGCAAACAGACAGATTTGTTTTGCAGGAGACTTAAATACAACTTTTTCAGGTCGGGTATGGCCAAGTAAGAAAGCAAGGCAAACACTTATTGACGCTTTCGTAAAATATAAATTATCTAATACGACTGCAAGTATTCAAGGAACAGTTGACCATATTGTTTTAAGTACGAGTTTTATCGAAAATAGACAACTTGAAATCGAAACTTGGAATCAAGACAAGAAATTAAGTGACCACGTTGGCCATTTGCTAACTCTGATATGACAAATTGAGAAACGAAATTGAAATAAGAAAACACCGAGGTGCTAATACTTAAGCTTCCTGCGGTCGGAATGACTCATCAATGAAAAGAAATAGTTGATAAACAGTATTGATATACAACTAATAGCAAACAACAACAAAGATTTTTAAACTTAATTTTAATATACTACTAACACACATGAAACACATTCTCTTGTCCTTCGGGATATAAATACAGAAGGACAAATGTCGGTGCAAACGGCATACAAAAACATACCGGAAACTTTATATTGAATATAATGACGCTTCAAAACGAATGATATTAATAATACTAACCATTTAAAATATACTACTATGTTCGGATTTGCATTTTTACAATTTATTATTTTCCTTTTCTACTTAACAATAATTGCAGTTGTGTTCTTTTTGATCTACACCTGGGTGAATAAGTTTATTTCTTTGAAACAGGAACAGAATGATTTATTAAAAGAAATTATCAAAAAACTAGATAACAAATCAACTAAGCTTACGGAAGAGTAAAGGGTTTCGGGTTCTGAGTTCCGTGTTTCGTGTTCAGGAGCCGATTCAGTTAATCAGTTAATCAATTATTCAATTATTCAGTTATTCCACAATTTAATCAATATGAGAAAATCATTTTTATCAACGGTAATGCTACTTTTGCTGGCATTCAACTACGTCTCGGGTCAGGATTTGAAGATCAATGCGCTTGAGTATTTCGAAACACAGGGTGTGAATGTGCTTGCCTACAGCAATATTTTCAATGGAGGTTTCAACGATGAGAAGAACGCAGGCATCGAACTGATTCATCATGGTGTTCGCACAGCGCAGGGAGGTGCCGTCAGACTCTCCAATACGCCTGAGCAGTGGGACCTTGTTCCTGCCATTTCCAACCGGAAAGTGGACAGGGCTTCCAATACAATTGAAGCTGATTTGCGATACGCCGATTATAACTTTGCATCGCGGGTAGTTGTAAGTGCAAAAGGTAAAAGTGTTGAGATATCGGTTTATCTTGACCAACCGGTTCCTAAAATACTCGAAGGAAAAGCCGGGTTTAATCTTGAGTTTCTTCCTTCACAATACTGGGGAAAAGCCTATTTGATGGATGGACGACACAACCGGTTTCCGCGTTATGTGGTTGGCAACAGCATTACAAAACCTAACAGCGAAAAAGCCCGTCAATACAAGGGCTATGTAACTTCCGACGATCGTGGTACAGGTAAATTTATCGATCCTCTCCCGTTGGAAACAGGTCGTACTTTTCTGTTGGCCCCCGATGAACCTACACGCATGGTCAAAATTACTTCGTCGGATGCTGATCTTATGCTTTTTGATGGACGCATGTTAGCACAAAATGGTTGGTTTGTTGTACGCAGCTTACTTCCTGCCGGGAAGACAGGAAAAGTGTTGACATGGACCGTAACACCTAACACAATAAAGGACTGGGTGCGTGAACCTAATATCGGTTTTTCGCAGGTAGGTTATATGCCTTCGCAACAAAAAGTAGCTGTTATCGAACTCGATAAAAAAGACAAAGCGCTGACAAAAGCTTCCATTTTCAAGGTGGGCGACGATGGCAATGCTACCAGGGTTTTCAGTGGAAAAATCAATTCGTGGGGAAACTATTATAAATACAATTATGTGAAATTTGATTTTACTCCGGTAAAAACGCCAGGTATCTATTATATACAGTATGGCAATTTTAAAACTAATAACTTTTTAATTGAAAAGAATGTATACGATAAAATTACCGATGCCACCAGCGATATATGGATTCCGATACATATGAATCATATGTTTGTAAACGAAGCGTACAGGGTGTGGCATGGCGAACCATTTAAAGAAGGTTATCTTCAGGCACCGCCTAATACCGATCATTTCGATCTGCACGACCAGGGACCTACCACCGATACCAATTATAAAGCCCTTGAATTGATTCCGGGATTAAATGTAGGTGGCTTTTTCGATGCGGGCGATTTTGATATCGAAACGGGATCGAACATCAGTGTGGTGCAGAATTTTGTTCACACATGGGAGTACTTCAAACCTATGCGCGATCAGACTTTTGTGGATCAGAAACAACGTTATGTCGATCTGCATCGTCCGGATGGAACGCCTGACATGTTGCAGTTTATCGAGCACGGAACGTTGAACCTTGTAGCACAGGCCGAAATCATTGGCCATATGGCACAAACACTTTCGAACGCTGTGCTCGACAATTATCATCATCTTGGTGATGCAGCTTCGTTGACCGATGGACTTCCGTACAATCCAACTCTTGGACCTTACGAAAAAGCTGCCGATGGAAAATCGAGTGGGGTAAAAGATGATATGTGGGCATTTACAAGTCGCGATCCCGGTCTCGACTTACAGGCTGCAACAATGTTTGCTGCTGCAAGCAGGGCGTTGAAGGGATATAACGATGATCTTTCAGCGAGGGCATTACAACAATCGAAAAGGTTGCTTCAGGAATCTACTGCTTTACTGGCGAACCAGCCACAGGACACTATGGCCTGGATGCGTACATCGGCAGATGTAGACACACAACTTCAACTCTATATATCTACAAATGAGCAACAATATTATGATAAGTTTCAGGAAATGTTATGGCCGGCGCTCGATCGTAATGTCAATTTTGTACTTTTAACGGCATTGAATGCAATTCCGCACATGGACGCAGCCTACAAAGAGAAACTAAGACCTTATGTACTGAAGTACAGGGAATACATCGATGAGCTTGAGAAGGATAATCCTTATGGAGTGCCTATCGGACTTGGCAACTGGGCTGGTGGCGGAATTATGTTGAACTTTGGTACCACCGTTTGCTTTGCCAGTAAATTTTATCCCGATATAGTGGAGGCAACTCATGCATTTAAAACAGCCAACTACCTGTATGGATGTCATCCGTACCATAATTATTCGTTGGTAGCTACTGTGGGTGCCACACGTCCTAAAGCTGTTTTCTATGGCAATAACAGGGCTGATTTTTCATTTATTCCGGGCAATGTGGCTCCGGGTATCCTGTTCCGAAAACCCGACCACTTTGAAAACTACGATGATTGGCCTTTCCTGTGGGGACAAAATGAAGGTACCATTGGCGGAAATACAAGTTATCTCATCTTTGGTTCTGCTTTCAAAAGTTTGATAAAATGATTTTTGAAACGCTTTGATTACATTTTAAGAAGAAAAGTATTTATAATCCTTGTACTCTAAAGTGCAAATTGTCAGCTATATAAAAAATATACTTTGCCACTTTGCGCTTTAGCGTTCAGGGATTATTGGTGTTTAGCAATCATTGTTTTCTGTTTTATCGAAAAGAAAGAACTCTTACTTCCCGATGCAGAATTTTCCGAAGATATTTCCAAGTATTTCATCGTTCGAGATTTGTCCTGTTATTTCGCCCAGAAAATGCATACATTCCCTAATGTCCTGCGAAAGGAAATCACCCGAAATTCCACTTTCAAGGCCATCTTTCACTCTGCGAATGGAGGCCAATGCTTTTTGAAGCGCTTCGTAATGACGTATATTGTTTACAACAACATCGCCCGGTTGCAATGTCGGCAATTGTGCTGCCTCTACCAATGATTTTTTAAGCTCATCGGTATGAAGTTTGTTTTTGGCAGATATATAAATTCGTTCGCCTTCGAACTGTTCGAAAAGTAAATTCAGCACATCTCTTTCTTCTTCAGCAATTTTATCTATCTTATTGAATACCAATATTATCTTCTTTCCTTTTGCTCTCTGTTCAATTTTATCGGTAAGCCATTCAATGTGTTCGCTGAGTTGAGTGCAATCTAAGATCCACAGAACAATGGACGCTTGTTCAATTTTCTGATAGGTGCGTTCAATGCCCATGCTTTCAATTTTATCCTTTGTGTCGCGTATGCCGGCGGTGTCGATAAATCTGAAAGTAACTCCTTCAATATTAATCGAGTCCTCTATCACATCGCGCGTAGTACCATGAATGTCAGATACAATTGCTCTTTCTTCATTGAGCAACACGTTAAGTAAAGTTGATTTACCTACATTTGTTTCGCCTACAAGCGCTACAGGAATGCCATTCTTAAGCGCGTTCCCAACTCTGAATGTATCGGAAAGCCTGGCAATGAGTTGCTCTATTTCAAATGCTAAATGATTCAGCTGGGTGCGGTCGGCAAACTCAACATCTTCTTCTGAGAAATCAAGTTCTAATTCGATAAGCGATACAAAATTGAGTAAATGTGTTCTCAGATGCAATAGTTCGGCCGAAAAGCCTCCACGCATTTGGGTCATAGCCATACGATGCGAAGCAGCCGAGCCAGAGGCGATTAAGTCGGCAACAGCTTCGGCTTGCGAAAGGTCCATTTTACCGTTCAGAAAAGCACGCTGAGTGAACTCTCCCGGCTTTGCCAGGGTACAACCATTATCTAAAAGCAGTTGAAGAATACGCTGTTGTATATACACCGATCCATGGCATGAAATTTCGGCTACATCTTCACATGTAAAAGAATGAGGATTACGGAAAACGCTCAACACTACCTCGTCGACAGCTTCGTTGTTGTCAAATATCTCGCCATACAAAAGC
>JAYFRI010000257.1:0-4560 GCA_034926015.1 Paludibacter sp.
TTACTGATAATTAATAGCAAAACCAACAAACACAAAAAACTTTTATCCTAGCTGATTGGTTTATTGCTTCACTTAATTTGTTTGGCTGTTTGAACGGTTTATCACTATTTTTCTTATTTTTGCATATCGATTAAATTATCTTCTTTAGAATCACTATTATATCCAACCATGCAAATAAAACTCAATAATAGATTATTCGATCTATCTACTCCGGCGGTGATGGGAATCGTAAATGCCACTCCCGATTCGTTTTATACCGGCAATCGATTTCTATCTGATAAGGCTTTGCTTACTTCTGTAGAAAAAATGATGGTCGATGGTGTGGACATACTTGATTTTGGCGGATACTCAACACGGCCTATGGCTAAAAACATAAGCTCAGAAGAGGAGATTGAGCGACTGTCCAACGCCATTGAAACTGTTCTGAAAAAATTCCCCGATTGCATCATTTCAGTGGACACATTCCGAGCCAATGTAGCCCGCAATATGGTGAAAAATTACAATGTATCGATCATTAACGACATAGGAGGCGGAACACTTGACGATTTAATGTTCGAAACAATTGCAGATTTGAAAGTAGCTTATGTATTAATGCACACAAGAGGCACCCCTGTAACCATGCAACAACTCAGCAATTATGATGATGTTGTTGCCGAAGTAATTGCCTTTTTGCAAAAGCGCATAGCTCAACTCCATTTATTGGGCGTTACCGATATTATTGCCGATCCGGGTTTTGGATTTGCCAAAACAACTGAACAAAACTACCGTCTGCTGAACAAATTATCTTATTTCACAGCGCTAAACACTCCATTACTGGTAGGGCTCTCGCGCAAATCGATGATCACAAAGGCGCTTGACATAGACACAAAGGATGCACTTAACGGTACCACTGCCGCCAATATGCTTGCTCTTGCAGGCGGAGCTTCTATACTTAGAGTTCACGATGTAAAAGAGGCCCGACAAGCTATTTCCATTTTTATGGAATACGATAAACAGTCATAAAACAATAAAAAAAACATCATTATGGGTTTCCAGATTGGAATAAAAGATATAGTTGATATTTTATTGGTAGCAATACTGCTTTACCAAATGTTTAAGTTACTGAAAAGAACCGGCGCACTCAATATCTTTTTGGGTATCATGGCCTTTCTTATTTGCTGGTTTTTGGTATCGTATGTTTTTAAAATGGAACTCCTGGGAGGAATCTTCGACAGAGTAGTCAGTGTTGGAGCCTTTGCTCTCATCGTCCTCTTTCAGGACGAAATACGGCGGTTTTTTTCTAAAATAGGATCGAAACAACGATGGAGCTTTCTTAATTTTTTGAAACGCTTTTTTGGCAGTCACAACAATACCGAGAAAGATAGAACCGACTACCATCTTATACAGGTAGTACTTGCTTGCCGCAACCTTGCCAAAACCTCCACCGGAGGACTTATCGTCATCACACGCAGCAACGACCTTGAATTTTACTCACATTCGGGCGAACAAATTAACGGAACCATCAGCTCACGCCTTATCGAGAATATATTTTTCAAAAATAGTCCGCTCCACGATGGCGCACTGATCATCACCAACCGAAGCATAAAAGCAGCCGCTTGTATACTTCCTGTATCGAAAAACCAATCTATACCGAAACGCATGGGGCTTCGCCACAGGGCAGCGCTGGGCATTACCGAGCATTCCGACGCCATTGCAATTGTTATTTCTGAAGAAACCGGACATATATCGTGGGCAGTGAACGGACAATTAACAGTGAATGTAAAACCGGAACAACTTGAACACTTCCTTTCAGAAGAAATGAATGATGCAGATGCTTAAATAAGATATTTATGCATTTTGAAATGAGCAATGCCAACTTCGGTAAACATATCGCCCTGTTTTTGGTAGCCAAGCTTTTCGTAAAAACCAATTGCTGTTTTACGCGCGTTTAAAACCATTTTCCTGTATCCGGCATTCCTGGCATAACTTTCGGCAATCTGCACAAGTTTACTTCCTGCTTTTAGCGATCTGAAATTTTCGTCTACTGCTACCTGACGCATCTTAATATCGGTGCCATTCAGCTTTGTGAGCAGTAATACAGCTATCAACCGATCATTTACGAAAGCACCAAAATGCACATCAGCAGCTTCTGTTGTTAGGTTTTCATCGAACAAACTCAAACCCAATGGCTTTCTGAGCACTTCGTCTCTTAGTACAAGTGCTTTGTGATAATCGGAAGAGTCAAATTCAATTTGTCTTGTTTCCATAGTAATAATTCATAAGAAATTCCCTCTACAAATGGCTCATTTTTTTATTTTGCTTCGGTGTCGTTGAGTTTATTCATTTCCGAATCTGTTCTGTAAGGCACTTTCCCGGCCGGAACTACTTCGCTGGCTTTCGAAAGATGAACATCCTGATCGTCGAAGAAAATGTGAGCACCGTAAGCATCCAGCACTCTGTACTTGTCAAGATTTCCTAAAAAGTAAGCTTCGTCGACATAAACGCCCCATTTCCTGAGGGTATTAATCACCCGCATGTGCGATGGAGCATTCCGCGCAGTTACTATGGCCAGTCGAAGAGGCGAGTATTCGATTCCTGTGGGCAATTGTTCCTGTATTTTGGATAGTTTTATAAGCAACTTTGCAAAAGGTCCTTCGGCCAGCGAATCATTGACATGCCCGGCTTCGAACTCGCGAAAAGCATCTAAACCTTCTTTTTTGTAACGCAGTTCCGACTCCTCCGAAAACAACACTGCATCTGCATCAAAAGCTATTTTCACACGACTATTCTCTGGATGAAAAGCTTTGGGAGGTGCATAAATAAGCGCAGCAGCACATTTTCCGTTGTCAATTATTCTTTGTACATCGGCAGCATCCTTCGACAGAAAAAGATCAATCCCAAAAGCATCCATATAAGGAGCCAGTGGCTCGCCTCCGGTGAGCGCAATGCGGGTAATGTCAAGTTTGTAGTGTGCAATCGAATTCAGCATACGCACGCCGGTTTCGGGGCTATTTTTCGACATCAGCACCACTTCTACCATTGGAATTTCCACAAGCTTGTTCAATTCGAGCAGATTTTTTACAAGATAAAAAGCAGTTCCCACTTTAAGTGGCTCAGCTTCATGCTCCGAAAGATATTTTCGATAAGCCTGAATATGCTCCGTTTCGAAAATGCGGTTCTCTTCTTCCAAATCGAACAAGGCACGGGATGAAACCCCTATTACTAATGTATTTGTAAAATCAGTTTTCATTGATTGCTTGATTTATGAACCCACAAATGTAGATAATCTATTTGTTTTTCTACTCATTTCTCTCTGTTGTTTTAAAAACATGTAAACAAATGCTCAATAAACAAAAAAGCGAAATCTGCAGTTGCAAACTTCGCTTTTTGTTTTTGTTCTTCTAAAAAAAGGCAGTGTATTACACGCGTCTTTCTTTGATACGGGCTTTTTTGCCTGTAAGTGCACGAAGGTAATACAATTTAGCACGACGCACTTTACCGCGTTTGTTGACTGTAATACTTTCGATAAACGGAGAATCCAATGGGAAAATACGTTCAACACCAACGTTACCCGAAATTTTACGCACTGTAAAGCGTTTTTTGTTTTCGTGTCCAACAATTTTGATCACGTCGCCACGAAATTCCTGAATACGCTCTTTGCTTCCTTCAATGATACGATACGCTACAGTTACTGTATCTCCTGCTTTGAAAGCCGGATGCGTTTTGTCAACAAGGAATGCCTGTTCTGCAATTTTAATTAAATCCATTTTGCTCTTTTTTAAATAATTAATGCGCAATATTCACAGTCCTATAGTTATTCTGCCAGAGATTACGCTAAAATTGGACTGCAAAATTAGTGTTTTTTTTTGATGCGGCAAGATATTCTTACGCTTATCGCAAAAAAAAACATTCATCCTCAGAATTTTCGCTCAGGCAAAACGATAAAAACACCTCGCTGAGACCTACAAAAAAAAAGAAGTTCAAAATAAAATTTATTTGTTCATCATAATGTCGAGCACCATACGGTCGGTCTCGTTCATACCATCGCGACCGATTTTCGTAAGGTTATGAATGGTTTTATCCACATCTTCATCCGTAATGCCTTCGGCTGAACTCACCACCTTATTGTCGATCGCTAAAAATGCCGACAATATTGCTGTTGAAACTCCGTTCGACACTTTGAGCGTACAACTAGGTTTGGCGCCATCGCAAATCATACCTGTTATATTGCCTATCATATTTTTAATTGCAAAGCCTATTTGTTCACGGGTACCTCCCATCAGATAGGTTACACCACAGGCCGAACCGGTGGTGGCTACCATTGCACCACACAAACCCGAAAGCCTGCCGAGACTTTGCTTTATATAAATGGTCATTAAATGACTCAATGCAAGCGCTCTTATCAGTTCTTCATCCGACTTTCCGGATTCTTCGGCAAAAACCGACACCGGAAGAGTTGCAGCAATGCCCTGATTTCCGCTTCCCGAATTACTCATTACGGGTAACATGGCGCCCGCCATACGAGCATCGCAAGCAGCTGCCGTCACCGACAGCATGTGCGTATACACCGAATCACCCATT
>JAYFRI010000278.1:0-9012 GCA_034926015.1 Paludibacter sp.
GACGACGAAGGATGGATTGACTTGCGTTCCCGTTCGCTCAAACTACGCTTACTGAACAAGCAACTTGTAAACAACGAACGTCTGACAATTCAACTCGTCAGCATCCTTACACCTTTGCTTCTGCTCGCCATTTTTGCTGTGCTGTATAACATTTTACGAAAAAGAAAATACACAAAATAATGTGCCAATCGTAGCGAAGCAAAGATGCCGCTTGCGGTATAAGATAATGTGCCAATTTGCCAATAAGCCAATGTGAGAATATTGAAGCATTGAACCGACTTGCTCTCAATCACTAGTCACTAATCACTAATCACTAATCACTATTCGTATAATTCGTTTAAATTCGTATAATTCGTAGCTTAACAGAACCCGAAACATTCTCCTATAACTTACATACAATTCCCACACTCAACCTTACTCCACTCCAGTTTACGAACCGTTTTTCATCGTATACTGTAATATAATTTTTAACTTTATCGAAATAAAGTGGAGTACTGAAACTTATAGCCCCACCTACATTCAGCTCAATACCGAATCTCTTACTGAACATATAGCGGGCATAAAGTGATGGGTCGGTATAAATGCCTAAAGCATTGAATGTGTTTTTATTTGTCTGAACAAAATCATCATTTTCAGGAGCATTATCATACAAAATAAGTTTATCATTCATATCGACACCGGATCCGATGAATGACAAATTCACATTATAACCAAACGCTATATATTGACGAAAAAAAGAAGCGCCATAAAACTCCCTTTGATAATAATATCCCATATAAATTGCCTGACAATTTATATCAGAATATACATATCCGGAATAATCTGCCAACGATGATCTGGATCCTGTAGACATAAGTCCTGCTGTAATACCCTGGCTGGCTATATTTGATTTATAGCCTAAGCGGATGGAGTAATTAAAATATGCAGGGAAAGACGAAGTTACCTGAAGTGGGATTTCACTATTGTCAATAATCAGTTTCTGAACCTCTTTCAGGTCGGACATTGAGTAAGTGCCAACTCCGGTGGTTACGATTATTTCATATCCCGAATTGGAAGTATTTACGATATTGTCATTAACTGTTCTCTGGCTCAAAACATGAAAACCTATAGACAAAAAACAAATGAGTATACTGATTTTTTTCATTGATAGTGCGGTATTAAACAAGCTGGAACATTTATTAGTACATCGCATGATCTTTCCAGTAAACAATCATAAATAAACTCCATCCAGCATCGGATTTATTAAATTTTGAACGTGCATATAAATAATAGAACTTTCCCCAGCCCGGTTTTGGTTGAGTATCTTTAAATGAATGTCCATCCCCTTTGTAATAAACATTATGATCAACATGGACATAACTATCGGTTACCATATAATCTACTTTAAAAGGAATCGATGTCCAGCTTACAAGACAGCTATCCTTGTTTATATCAGTAACCGTTAAACGTGAGAACGAATCATAATTTACAGACAAATCAAAATAGCGGTTGTAACCGACATTTTTGGTAATTTCCAGTCGGTATGACGCTGGCCCTCTGAAATAGCTTGAATCTGCAAAAAACAAAGTATCTCCATTTCTACTTGTAAGCTTCATATTTACAAGAGGAAATCTGGTTAAATCTCCCTGCAATGTATTTATATAATGAGGGTTTAAATAATATATTTGAAGTATACTATCGGCGCTAATTCTTTGATGTAAACTATAATCGTGTTTTCTCAGGTCAACATACTTCACTTTCCATGTTTTAGTCCCCACGTAGTTTTCAGCCTTCAATAGGTCGGCAATACTTCCCGTACCTGTACTTGCATAAAAATTGATTGTCAGGTCAAGCCAATCGGTTGTATTATCCCAGTCGGGAGTGATCGAGAGTGCCCCCGAACTTTTATCCAACAGATAGGATTGACCTTTGAAATTCACTTCTATTGCCGTAAAATCCAGCCCGAAGGTATTCACATCGTATCGAAACGCCGTTTCTCCAAAAATAATTAAAGAGTCTTTATCTTCCGACAATGTAAGCGTTAGCATATGACCTGGCTGAGGCTGTGCTATATCAACTTCGCTCAGCTGATTGGTATCATACAAACATGATGGCAATAAAAGTATAAGTCCAAAAAATGATATTGTCTGATAAAATGTTCTCATATTATTTGAGATAAAAATATTCTTCTTTTTTCCGCATCCAATTCTTTCCACTCTCCCCCTCGGTTTGCTACGAGGAATTTGTGCTTATTTGTTTATAACAATAGTGTTCCAAATCTAACAGGTTTCCAAAACCTGTTAGGTCTTATATTTCCGAAACTTGTTAGGTTTTAAATATCCTCTACTGTATCTTCAATCTTCAACTTATTCAGGTTGTGCCAGTATTCAAAATTCGCTATATCGCCAAACAAACTCATCACATAATCGCAAGTCACATTCGTTGGTTTAGCCGACACATAAGCCTTATAAGAAGAATATCGATAATTTTTAAAGTCGTCGGTAAACTCATGTTTCACCGGATTCAGATGCACATAAGCAATAAGTTGCATCAGGTATTCGTCATCCTCTACCCGCTTACGATGTAAATGTTCCTGAAACAGACTTCCGGCGCGATTATACATCTCATTGATTGATTTGCTATACGCATTAAAAAGATTGGAGAAACCCAGATAAGGCTTTTTCTTGTATTTATCTTCCAACAAATCCGCGTCTTTTATCCTGACTACCAAATGAAAATGATTTTTCATTAAACAATACGCATAAATTTCAGCCACCGGCATGACATATTTCTGCAACAAAGACAGAAAATACATATAGTTTTTCTCCTCTTTGAAAATATCTTCCTTGTTGTTACCACGATTAAATACGTGATACACTACTCCGGGTTCAAAATAGTCTATTTTCATATTTATTGTTAGTTGATTTTCAAACCTAACAGGTTTTTGAAACCCGTTAGGTTTTATTGATTATCGTATCTAATTCCCTGTACAAACCCATCCAGTTACCCTACCAGACCTAACAGGTTTCCAAAACCTGTTAGGTCTGCATTATATCGTTCCTTCCCGGTTGTTGAACGAAGTCTCTTCCCGGTTGTTTCGACTTCGCTCAACAACCGGCCCATTCATCAGTATCGGCAACAACCAATCACGCAGCGACGAGAGTTGTTGGTTCTCTTTGAAGTTTCTTTGCCATTATCTATTTTCAATCTTAAATCCCGATGTTTCGGGACAAGTTATGTTGTTTTGTGCGTGAGTTGTTTATTTGTTATTCAATTTTTTATTGAATTTCCAAAGATAAATAACAAATTTAACAACAGAAAGTTTTTGGTGATAAATCTTAAGAATTGTGGAACTGTGGAATTGTTGAACTTAGGACAAGACACTTTGCCTTTCAGAAAAAATAGAGTATACACAGTTTTCTGCACAGTCTCCATTTCAGACGCTCTACTTTACATTTCAGACGGCTTACTTTGTCTTTCAGACGCCTTACTTTGCCTTTCAGACGCTCTACCTTGTTTGTTGAGTTTTTATATTCACTTTGTTGATTTATATATTCACTTTATTGAGCTATATATGCATTTTATTGGCTTATATATTCACTTTGTTGATTTACATATTCACTTTTTTGATTTACATATTCATTTTGTTGATTTATATATTCACTTTGTTGATTTATATATACACTTTGTTGATTTATATGTGCATTTTGTTGATTTATATATACACTTTGTTGCACCAGCCTCCCTTATCTAACATTTCAGAATCCTTACTTACCCTTTCAGACGCTCTTGTTACCCTTTCAGACGCTATCAATTGTTGAAACGTTGAATTGTTGAATCGTCTCCTGAACTCAGAACTCGAAACTCATAACTCAGTACCCTTTAACGTTAAATGATCGGATGACTTTGAGTCATCCGATCATTCACGGTGGATAGGCACAAGCCTGATCATTGGAGTTGAAGGTTCTGCGTTTCGGGTTGCTTGTTGAATCGTTGAATCGTCTCCTGAGCCCGAAACTCAGAACCCGAAACTCAAAACCCGAAACTAGAAACCCGAACCCTCCATTCGCTTAATTCGTTTTAATTCGTTTTAATTCGTATTAGCATCACTTTTTTATAATCTTATGAACACTTTTCGCTTTATTGGTAGTCACTTCCATTAAGTACAAGCCATTGTTCAGTTGATCTATATCAATCTCCTTTTTATTCGACAGATGCATTTGTAAAGCGCCCTGCAGATCGTAAATTTTTACAGCTTTCAGTTCACTGTCCGTTGCAATAAATAGTCGGCCTTCGGTCGTTGTTGGATATACCTCACAATCAGTATTTACTTCCAACTCATCAACGGCTGTATTGAAAATAATTTTTCTGTCGGTATAAATTTTCAATCCACCAGTTGGGATATCGATAGCCATGGTTGTATTCGTTACCTGAAGCGTTTCGCCCGATAATAATTCGTACCAGGTTCCTGTTTTCTGAAAAGTCGGATTGGCCGAAATACCGGCATCGGTACGGAAATTACCCAACACCACCATGTTCAAATCGGCATGCGTAAGTGCAATTCGTCGTCCTGCATTCCAATCGGCTTCGGCAATCTGCAACGAAAACGCACCAGTTGTAAACGCATCGGGATACAAACGACGCAACGATATTATTTTCGAAGAAGCATCGTAGGCAGCTTTGCGGTGTGCAATATTCAGGTAGCTCCAGGCCGATGGTTTTGCATCAACCCTTCCTCCATTCGAATCTATTGAATAATCATAGCCCATTTCGCCAAACTGCCAAATCATTTTAGGACCCGGAATCAATGTGGTGAAAGCAATGTTCAGAGGAACACGGGCAACGCGGGCAAGTGAATCGGTCATCAAATTACCTGTTCCAAATGCTTTAGCCTTGAAAAAATTACGTTCTTCGTCGTGGCTTTCGGCATATCCCACCCAATTGCGCGGTCCGGCATTCATCCTACTGAAGTCGCTACTACTCTGATAACCCATGGCCGATTGAGAATAAGCATTGTTTACATTGCGCCACAAATACATGCCTTTGTAAGCCAACTGCGTTTCTTCGTTATCGGCACAGAAATGTTCCAGAATAAACATTACATCGGATTTAACCGCCTTGGCTGCATTGTAATACTCTGTTATATTATCAATTCTCGATTGATCGTAGTTGGAAGCAGTAGCTTCTGTACTTGATGTTTGAGTAAATCCTTTAGTCAGATCCAAACGGTAACCATCCACCTTATATTCGGTGATCCAATACTGCACCATGCGTTTAAACATATCTTTGGTACCGGCATAAGTATGATTAAAATCGTGAAACACACTGTAAGGGTGTGGCGCATCTACATTGAAATATGGATTCTGTGTCGATGTTTTGCTTGTCGAACTGTTCCACCACAATTTAGCATAAGGATGAATGCCTGTAGCATGATTCAAAACAATATCCAAAATCACTGCCATGCCCCGTTTGTGACATTCATCAATGAATTTTTTATACATCTCAGGGCTTCCATAAGCCTTATCGGGTGCAAAATAATGATTCGGGTTATAGCCCCAGCTGTTGTTTCCATCAAATTCCTGAATAGGCATAAGTTCAACGGCTGTAATTCCAAGCGTTTTTAAATAATCAAGTTTCGCAATAGCAGCTTCGAGCGAACGTTCTACAGTAAAATCGCGCAACAATAATTCATAAATGACCATATTTTCGCGTTTTGGCGTGCTAAAGTTGGGTACTTCCCAGTTATATGCCGGTTTTGCTGTTTGGAACGTTGCTACAAGTCCTTCTGTTTTTCCTTCGGGATAAGCTTTTAAACCGGGATAAATTGTGTAATGCTCATTGATCCATTTGTCATTCCACGGATCGAGCACCAATTCGGTATAAGGATCACTTATTTTTATGCTTCCATCTACAAAATACTGATAAGCATACATTTTACCAGGAGTCAGTCCGCTAAGGGTTATCCACCAGTAATCGCCATCTTTTTTCATCTGATATTCGTTGAGCTGTGCCCAGTCATTGAATTCTCCGATCACAAAAACATTCGATTTACCGGGGGCATAAAGTACCAATGTCACAGTGGAATTATCAATGTAATTGATTCCATTTTTAACGCCTGCTGGTCGTGGTTCAACAGTAACCGGTAGCGGAACACTGATTTTCACAGTGTCGTACACTGTCATTGCGCCCACCGTTGCCGATGCTACTACCGTATAATCATTGGCTGTTGAAAAGGTGTGACTGTAACTGAGTGTTGTTGCTGAGTTTGCAGTTTTCACACTTGTGTTGTTTATCAGCAAGTTCAGGTTGGCTGCTACGCTGGATGCCACACTGAAATCGACAACCGACCCAACCGCTACTGTCTGATTGGCTGTTGGATTTGTAAATGTAACATTGAGTCCGGCTTTGTACACGGGAACAAAAATATCGGCACCACCGGTATCTTTTCCTTCTTTCGTTTTATCTTCGCTTCTGAAAACAAAACATAATTTTGTTACTTTTTCTCCGGCGTTCAGTCCGTAGTAACCCGCCATGTTGGGAGTGATGAGCAGCTTCCATTTATTAGCGCCTAACGAAGTTAACTTATATTTAGCTGCGTTATCTCCCCATACAGGTGCATGAGCCCATGTGGAAGGGCTTGTTTCGGTAAATACGCCTGTATGTGCATACACGTTTCCTGTAAAATCTTTCAGACCGGCAGTACCTTTGGTAGCATCAAAAACAACTTCAATCGTACCTGTATAATCGTCGGTAATAATCGTCGGAGTGGTAGTGACAATTTGTCCCCAAACGAAGGTGGACACCAACAGAACAAGCATTGTAAGTGTAGATTTTTTCATATTTTATTATTCATTTAAAAATTTAATTGACAATTGGATGAATTGAAACTCCGCAAATATAAAGATTTATATCTTTGCCATTTATCTAACATACTAAATAAAAGATTAGTTTTTAATGCAAACGTTTGCAATATTGATTAATTATTTTACAACAAATAAACAACTGTATTTAAACTTTTTAGCTTTACCTTTGAAAACAAATGTAAAAACACTCTTATTATCAATTCGAAACTAAATAACAACGGTATGAAAAGCAAATTAATATTTGGCGTCACGCTTAGCCTTATTCTTCTGTCGTGCTCTTATGCAAATGCAACCACGCCCTTCGATCAACCACCTGCCTGGGCCAAACAAGCCATTTGTTATCAGATTTTTGTTGAAAGATTCAACAATGGCGACAAAACTAATGATCAGAAAGTTGAAAATACAATCGTCCAAAACATGAATATAATTCCTCCGAAAGGTTGGAAAACAAGTGAATGGACAGGCGATTGGTTCGAAAAAGATGAATGGATGAAAGGCTCGGACAAATCGTTCAGTGATTTGCTGCAATACCGGCGTTACGGTGGTGACCTGCAAGGCGTACTCGACAAACTCGACTATTTACAGGACCTGGGCATTAATGCTATTTACATTAATCCTATCAACGATGCCCCATCGCTTCACAAATACGATGCCCGCAACTATCATCATGTCGACATTAACTTCGGCCCCGACCCCGAAGGCGATTTAAAAATAATGGCACAGGAAAATCCGGCCGATCCTTCCACATGGCAATGGACTGCCGCCGACAAATTATTTCTGAAACTTGTGAACGAATGTCATCAACGGGATATCAAAGTAATCATGGACTACTCATGGAATCACACAGGAACTAATTTCTGGGCGTGGCTCGATATTCTTAAAAATCAATCGGCATCTGCATACAAAGATTGGTACAATATCTCCTCTTTCGATGATCCTGCTACTCCCGGGAACGAATTTAAATATGATGGCTGGTACGGAAACGCTTATATGCCTGAGTTCCGAAAAACGGAAATCAAGGGCGAGCGCATTGGTGGGAAACCTTACGAAGGAAATATCGACGATGACGCCAAACAACATATTTTCGATGTTACACGCCGCTGGCTGGCTCCCGATGGCGATTTATCAAAAGGAATTGATGGATACAGACTCGATGTAGCCGACCAAATCGGACTTGCCTTCTGGCGCGATTACCGAAAGTTTGTTCGCTCGGTAAAAGACGATGCCTACCTGATTGGCGAAATATGGTGGGAGAAATGGCCGAATGTGCTAATGGATCCAACTCCATATATGCATGGCGATATATTCGATGCTGTGATGTTTTATCAGGTGTATCGTCCGGCACGCTACTTTTTTGCCAACACCCATCACAGCATAGATGCCCGCCAGTTGAAGGACAGCCTGCAATATCACTGGAACAAGCTCGACAAACAAAACCTGAAAGCAATGATGAATGTTTCGTCGTCGCACGATGCTCCACGTTTGCTGACCGACTTTTACAATCCGAACAATTATAAATATCACGCCAATCCGAACGAAAATCCCGCTTACAAAACCGGAAAACCAGATAAAGAAAGCTACGCAAGACTCCGTTTGTACTTGATCCACTTGTTTACAACAGTGGGAGCACCGCAGATATGGAACGGCGAAGAAATGGGAATGTGGGGCGCCGACGATCCCTACGGACGCAAACCACTGATGTGGAAAGAAATGAAATTCGAACCCGAGAACCGGAACAATATTTCGAAACAAAAACCTGTTTACGATAAAGTACGTTTCGATCAGGCTACTTTTAATTTCTACAAAAAACTGATTCAGATCCGAAAAGAAAATCCTGTGCTGGTGGATGGCGAAACTGATTTTTTGTTGACCGAAGGTAAAAAACTTATTTATAAAAGGTATACTGATACGTCCGAAATTATCGTTGTATTTAATCTGGAAGCCAAAACTCAAACAGTACAACTTGCAGACGGGAATTATGTGGATTTAATTACAGGTAAGAGCATAAAAGGCCAAAACCTGAAAGTGAAAAGCCTGGAAGGATTCATTCTGAAACAAAATAACTAATGCAAATCAGGGGTTGAAAATAGTCCGTAGGACTTCAATATCAATAGAATGAACACGTATCTATGTATTATTGTCCGTAGGACATTAATGTTTTATCTTTGTT
>JAYFRI010000272.1:0-4401 GCA_034926015.1 Paludibacter sp.
CTGGTTCTGATAAATTATTTGTCAAATATTTAAGTATTGCAAGGGGAAGTTGTAGTGAGGTGAAAAGTATGCTTTATGTATGCGAAGATTTAGAGTATTGTAATGATCAGGAAGCTATTGAGCTGAGATTGAAAGTAAAAAATATATCTTCTGGTATCCAGAAGTTAATAGATTATTTAAAAATAACAACAAATACGATTCAAAAACCATAGTAATTACAGTTTTCACTGACAGATGACTGGAGACTTTAGACCGGAGACTGTAGACTATATATAAATATATGAACAAAATAAAAGTACAAAATCCCGTAGTAGAACTCGACGGAGATGAAATGACCCTCATCATTTGGTCGTTTATAAAAGAACAATTGATTCTTCCTTACCTCGATTTGGATATAAAGTATTATGATTTGGGTATCGAAAACCGTGATGCTACAAATGATGAAGTAACAGTAGAGGCTGCCAATGCCATCAAAAAATACAATGTAGGGATTAAGTGCGCTACAATCACTCCTGATGAGGCCAGGGTGGAAGAGTTTGGGTTGAAAAAAATGTGGAAATCGCCCAACGGAACGCTGCGGAACATCATTGGAGGTACTGTTTTCCGTGAACCGATTATCTGTTCGAATGTGCCGCGTTTGGTTCCCGGTTGGACAAAACCTATCGTTATTGGTCGTCATGCTTTTGGCGATCAGTACAAAGCTACCGATGTGGTGATTAAGGGTAAAGGCAAGCTTAAAATGACTTTTACAAACGAGGCCGGCGAAATTCAGGAATGGGAAGTTTACGACTTCAAGGGCGATGGCGTGGCGCTGAGTATGTACAATACCGACGAATCGATTTACGGTTTTGCACAATCATCGTTTCAGGTAGCGCTGGAGAAAAAATGGCCTTTGTATATGTCGACAAAGAATACAATTCTGAAAGCTTACGATGGACGTTTCAAAGATATATTTCAGGAAGTTTATGAAAAGGAATTTAAAGCCAAATTTGAGGCAGCCGGTATTGTGTATGAGCACCGACTGATCGACGATATGGTGGCTTCGGCAATGAAATGGAATGGTGGCTTTGTTTGGGCATGTAAAAACTATGATGGTGATGTTCAGTCCGACACTGTAGCCCAGGGATTTGGTTCGCTTGGCTTGATGTCGTCGGTGCTTGTCACTCCCGATGGAAAAACTGTGGAAGCAGAAGCTGCACACGGCACTGTTACCCGTCACTATCGCCAGCATCAGCAGGGCCGGGAAACTTCTACCAATCCGATTGCTTCTATTTTTGCCTGGACACGTGGTTTGGAACATCGTGGCAAGCTGGATGGAAACGATGCTTTGATTCATTTTTGCCACAAGCTCGAAGAAGTTTGTGTCGAAACTGTTGAAGCAGGTGAAATGACAAAAGACCTGGCCATTTTAGTGCATGGCGAAAATATAAAAGCCGGTGATTATCTGAATACACAAGATTTTCTGGCAGCCATCAAACGCAATTTGGATGCCAAATTGAACTAAGTTGAAGTAGAATTACTAAAACAGGGCGAACCGAAAATAATCGGTTCGCCCTGTTTTTTTTGAGGAATTTCTATAGTTTTATAATTTTGTAATTCTCAGCTCCAATGCTAATCAGGTAAATACCTTTTTGGAAGCTACCAAGTTCTATCACTTCTTTTTCGTTGGCACAAAACTGTTGGCTCAATAACTTTCCTGTCAAATCGAATATCCTGATTTGCTGACCGACTGCATTTTCTATTGTCAGATGACTGCTAACCAAAGTAGGATAAAGTCTTGCCGTTGCATAATGATTGTCGGTTGATGTAAAATCGATATTGGCCAGATTGTAAGTGGGATGCACGATCTTCCAGGTTGCGCCACCATCCGGAATGCGGGAATAGCTCAGGTTTTGCTCTAAAAATGGTACCGAAACCTGATCGACGACAAACATTGCACCAAGGTAATTTTGTTTTGATAAGGTCAGCGATTCTCCATCTTTACTAAGCTTAAATCCTAAATGAAGTACTCCCTGAGCAGGTTCATCATCTGCCCAAAGTACAAGTCGGTTTTTTGCCGGAATTAAAGTTTTTACAGGATCGGTAGCCGGTATTTGGAAGGCGGTAGGATTTGATGGAATGTCGGAGATATACCAACCGGCAATATCTACGTCAGCTTCACCGGCATTGTATATTTCGATAAAATCATCCTTGTCGCCAAATTCATCGGCGATTGTGTTGTTGCTCGATACTACTTCGTTGATAAATACGCTTAAATTTTTGTCGGGATCTTCGAAAACCGATTGCTCATAAATGGCTTTTATGCTCATGCCGCCCGTAAGCATACCTGAGTATGTTTCATTCGTTTCAGTTTGTACGTTTGTTGATTCGGTACAAGTCATTTGCAGGTTGAAAATCAGATCGGAACTTGAAACAGAATTTTGATGCACTTCTGCGGCAATCACATTATTTCCTTCTACAAGTAATTCCTTAGGTACAATGAAACTGGCTGTAGCGCCGTTATTATAAGTTGTGGCCAACGTCATGAAACTTATGGTTCCGTTAGGCATATTATCGCGCCCCACTTCTGTTCCCTTTACATAAAGCACGATGCCATCGTCGGCTAAGGTGGTGATGGCGAAATTATTTTTTGAACTTAAGTTGCTTATATTTATGTTTTTTCGGAAATAAGCAGTTGTGTATTTATTCGAAGCATTGGCTCCATAACTGATTATTGTGGATATGCCTGTGTTTGAACTGTTGTAGCCTAAAGGAGCATTACCGTTTTTCCAGCTGCCGTCGTTGTAAGCAGTAGATGACCAGTTTGTTGCGGGGAGATCGTTTCCATCGAAATACTTCCAGTTGCTGTTGTTGGCTATAAGCGTAGTAGCGCCGGAAGCACTTCCACCAATTTCCCAGTGTTTAAATTTATATCCGGCCACCGCATTTGCTTTGAGCGTAAACTGTTGATTTTTGAAATACCTTAGTTGAATGCCCGGATCTACAATTTTCTCATTATTAAAAGTATAAGTTGCCTTTTTATTGTTCGAGCTGATATTTACTGTTTCATTGCCTACGCCGTTCAGAAACCTGCTGCTGATAAAATTGAGCATATAAGACGGACGATTCAGCGCAAAGGTTTTCATTTCGGTTATGTCGTCATTGAAAGCTCTGTAGGATGGCCATTTCGACTTATGATAGCTGATTTCACTGCTGATGTTCGCTGCCAGACTATCGAGTATTTTAGTAGAACGGTTGTATTCGAAAGTGGAAGACAGCTGAATGCAAAACCGATCGATAAAATTCTGTCGGAAAGCGTCATTTGTAGTTAATTTTCGAAGTAATAAAGTGGACCAAGGGTTATTAGATGGGTCGGTTCCCGATATTTCACCAAGCGCCCAACTCAGGCTATTGTGATTATAATTAGTGCCGTAAAGGTTATATCCAAAGTCGGTGTCGTACAAAATCCAACGCCATTTACCGCCATCTTTCTTTTTCCAAATTTTCACGTTATTGTGTGGCCAGTCTGTATTTGCAAAAAATATCTGCGAAATCATGTAGCTCATAAAATTGTCGATGTCCATCATTTCGCCTACTTTGTTATACACAGCAGTTTGTTTTATATCGTTAGATGATATGTAATTGCTTAAAGGCGTATAATTTGCATCGTAGGGAATCTCCCATGTTTCGAGTAGCACTATATCGTCTTCGTCTAATCCGTAATTCGAAAAAATATAGTCTTTACTGCTTCGTTCTCTCAGGTTCTGGATGCCGTAATAAGTTCCATTCATAAAACAAACGGCAGGTTGGTAAGCAATACCATCAATATTCATACGGTTCATGACGAGCGTTTGCATATAGCCGTCGCGCATCATTGAATAGAAAAAATCGTTCCCCGAGTTGCGCAACTGAATGTCCTTGTACTTATGGTTGGGTTTTGAAGCTGCAAAAATATCATATTTCAATTGGTTTTCACCAAACTTGTTGCGTGGAGAGATTTTTAAAGATTTCTGGTTATTGCCTCGCGACCATCCGCCTGTAATGCTAATGTCAAGTTCCTGATTTAAACGGCTGGTTTTTGTTTTATCAAAAAGTTCGAAATTAGCGGGGCGATCCCAGTCCTGGTTCCAGTTGACGGGCGTATTTGATCCATTTCCCACAAGTCCGTTTGTTCCGGTTGTATAAATTCCTATGGTGTTGTCTGTTAAATTAGCTTGTTCGGTGACGATAGAAACCACCGGCAGACTGAAATTTCGTTCGTTGATAAAAAAAGTGGCGGTAACAATGTCGCTCGACAATTTATTTTTGCTAAAAGTTTTGGCTCTGATGGCAGTAGTGGAATTTACAGTAATAGAAGTGCCTGGCGTGTAACGTATTGCATTGTTGCGGGTCGGCTCAGCATTGTTTCGGGTGTAATAGATC
>JAYFRI010000238.1:0-5021 GCA_034926015.1 Paludibacter sp.
GCCGACAGAACCGGTCATTTATTGTTCATTCAGACAATTACAAAACACTGAGTATGTTGTGTATAATTTCGTTCAACTTCCGTTAAAATAAAAATGCTGTTACATTCTTTAAAATTAGGCCTTAAATAATTGAACCAGAATAAGTATATGAATAAAAATTTCCACTTCAATCTGTTCAACAAAATGCCCGATGCTTATCTGGTAGTTGAAAATGGCAGATTCATCGATTGCAATGAATCTGCTCTACAACTATTAAAAACTAGCATCGACAAATTAAGGACACTTTCTCCGGCCTCTGTTTTCGAGATATTTAATCACATTGATCTTCAATCGGCGTTGAAGCCGGCACTAGGTCAATACGACACGCAATTTATTTCCACTCAAATGTACTTATCCAACGGTACATCAACGAATGTAAAAATCAGGCTTATTCTAATCAGTGAAGATGAAAAATGTATTCTTATACAAGTAGACGCAAACCAAACAAACAATCTTAGCCATCCTGACAACGAAGAAATAAATGCAGCCAACTTCTTCAACAATCCTAAAGTTGAAAAAGGTATGGAAGCCAAAACGAGTAAAAAAACAATACGAATCCCTGTGAATTCGTTATTTGATTTAAAACTTATTCTTAAATTTTACACTCCCGAATCCTGTGACCCCATAATAAATGCATACAATCACTGTCTTGAAAGCGGAACTCCTTTCGACATTGAATTCCAAACCATTACACCCGAAGGTAAAAGAGCCTGGCTGCACGCTTATGGTAGTGCCAACAGAAACGAACAGGGCAAAATAATCAGTGTTGAAGCCTACATTCAGGACATTTATAAGCACGAGCAGATAGAGACAGTGATACAAAACGCACAGCAACTTATCCATAGAATTTTCGAACAATCTCCTATCGGAATTGCATTGATTAATTCGAAGAGCGGAAAAATACTTGAAGTCAATGACAAATTTTCAGCTATCATTGGACGAAGCCCCCAAGCCCTCAAGCACATCGACTGGATGACGATTGCAGATCCCGAAGACTTTGAAGAAGATTTCAGAAACATGCTCAAACTAAGCAACAATGAAATAAGCAATTACCGTCTGAACAAAAGATATATTAAACCCGACAACACAGAGGTATGGGTACGAATGACAGTGACATCATTCATGTTCAACGAAAGCCAGCATCCCTTGCATTTATGCATGATAGAGGATTTAACTGAGCTTATGAAAGCCGAAGAAGCACTTCGTGAGAGCGAACTCAACTTCAGACTATTGTTCGAAAACGGACCCATAGCAATAACCTACCATCGGCTCATCTACAACGAAGCTCATGAACCAATAGACTTCATGTGTATCGACGCAAATAAGACTTATAAAGAACATGTAGGCTACGATCCCATAGGCCGACTCGCAAGCGAAACAACATCTGTAGCGAGAAAAAACAATATTAAAAACTGGATTAGGAAATTTAACAAAGTAGCTAAAACCGGAAAAGCACAACGATTTCAGGAACACATCGAAATGAACGACAGGTGGTATGACTGCGCTGTTTTTCAGTACAAAAGAGATCATTTTGTTGCTGCTTTTCTCGAAATTACAAAACAAAAACAAACAGAAATCAAGCTCACTGAATCTCAGAATTTATATCACTCATTTGTAGAGCATTTACCGGGTGCCGTTTTCAGAAAGGACAAAGAAGGCCGTTATATTTTTGTTAACAATAAATTTTGTGAAGTAAAAGGTATGAAAGCCGAGCAAATAATTGGCAAAACACCCCGGGAGCTTTCGGATTATGAAAAGTCAATCAATAGAGAACGACAGAAGACAGAATTCAAGCAAAGCACCTTGCTCGAAGGAGAGGATCATCACAACTACATCGTGCGTACAGGTGAATACATCGAAAACGAGGAACTTTATATACGCCCGGATGGTAGCAAACAGTATTTTCAGGTTGTAAAGTCTCCTGTATTCGGTTTCGACGGAAAGATCATCGGCTCTCAGGGAATTCAGTTCGACATTACAGATCGTAAAAATGCCGAATCGGCTTTGCGAGACAACAACAACCGGCTCACTCTGGCTATGCATGTCGCCAATATGGCATGGTGGGAAATGGACATCAGCTCCGGAAAGATATGGTTCGAAAAAAGAAAAGCCGAGATTCTCGGATATCCGCCTGAAAACTTTACTCATTATGAAGATTTTATGAACCTTGTGCATCCAGATGACTATCAGAAGGTGATGGAAAAGATGCACAAGCATTTAGTGGGAACAAAAGAAAAATACGAAGTTGAATACCGGATACGTGATGTTAATAACAATTATAAATATTTTTACGACATTGGTTCTATAACAAAAGCTGACTCCAATGGAAAACCTCTAATTATTTCCGGGCTGATATTTTACATCACTGAACGAAAACATGCGGAAGACGCCCTGTTAAAAAGCGAAATGTTTTTACGTACTTTTATCAACAATGCTCCTTTCCAGATATGGGCAAGGGATGACAAAAACATAGGTATCCTTGAGAACAACCATTTTGTCGAAAATTTCGGCTCTATCCTTGGAAAAAGTCTCTCGAACAATGAGTTCTTCAACGGAGAAATGGCAGAGAAATGGCAAAAGTACAATTCACGTGTATTGAACGGTGAAGTAATTGATGAGGAAGTGTCAATAACAACAAAAGATGGAACTAAAACCGAACAACAACAAATTATATTTCCTATCAGTGTAAGTGGTAAAATTATTGGAACAGCTGGGTTTATTATCGACATCACCGAACGCAAACTCGTACAGGAAGCTTTACGCGACTCACAGGAACAGTTAAAAAACTTTGCAGCTCATCTACAAAATGTTAGAGAAGAAGAGCGTATCCTGCTGGCACGCGAAATTCACGACGAACTGGGACAAATCCTTGTTGCCATAAAAATAGATTTAGGAATGATGAAGCACAAAGCCATTGGCAATATGGATGATAAAAATAACATCGAGCTGAAATCATTATACGAACACTTGAACATGTTGGTGGACAACACTATCAAAACTTCGCGACGCATAATGACCGACCTTCGTCCCGAGTTACTTGATATTCTTGGATTAGTAGATGCTTTGCGCACCTACATAAATTCATTCCAGGAACGATATGCCATAGAATGTATTTTCGATAGCACAGTGCAGACTATTGATATCGACGACCAACGATCGGTGGCTATCTTTCGTATCATGCAGGAATCTCTTACAAATATTGCTAAGCATGCCATGGCGACTCAGATAAATATCAAACTTGGCATAAACGATAAACAACGCTTGTTTCTCGAAATAACTGACAATGGAAAAGGGTTTGATATCGACAAGAAAAGACAAAACGAATCCTACGGACTCATTGGAATGAAAGAAAGAGCTTACCTGCTGGATGGTGACTTCTCTGTAATAAGCTCACCCGGCACAGGTACGACTGTAAAAATAGAAATTGATTATCCCGAATAATTGCAATATCTTTGTTATTAAGTACAAAATGAACATTTAAATTCTGCCGGTATGAAAACTTCATTACTCTTGAGTTTACTGCAAAACATCGCAGTAATGGTGACGTTCACAATGTTGTACGATTATTTGTGGGCAAGAAACAAAAGATTCAGATCTCTGATTTTCAAAATCATTGCCGGATTTGTGATTGGACTTATTGGCGTAATACTTATACTTACGTCCTGGAATTTACAGGAAAGACTGATTTTTGATTCCCGTTCCATACTACTTAGCATTTCAGGATTGTTTTTGGGACCCATCCCTACCATTATTGCAACAGTAATCACCGCATTGTATCGCATTTCGTTAGGAGGAGCAGGCCTTAATATGGGAGTTGCCGTAATTATTTTCTCTGGTCTCACCGGCATCCTGTGGGGGCATTTCAGACCTCACTGGCAAGAGAAAAGGATTATAGAGCTTTTATCGTTAGGATACGTAGTACATCTACTAATGATGGCATCGATTTTACTACTCCCTTACAATCTTCGGGAAATCGCGTTTCATGACACATTCCTTCCGCTGATCACAATCTATCCGTTGGCTACCCTTATGCTTGGTTTGCTTATGATTCATCAGGATCAGAACTGGAAAAACAGACAAGCGCTCGACGACAGTGAAAAACGCTGGCATTTTGCCATCGATGGCTCCGGCGATGGTTTATGGGACTGGAATCCACAAACAAACGAAGTATTTTTTTCGAATCAACTAAAAAAAAACCTGGGCTACGAGGATGCCGAATTCCCAAATGATATCAACGAATGGAAAATACGCAGACACCCCGACGACGTGGAAAAGGTAGAAGAAACCATTGATATGTTTCTTAAGAATGAAATTCCTTTTTATACAATTGAGTATCGTTTGTTATGCAAAGACGGATCGTATAAATGGATACTCGACAGAGGAAAAATTATGAGTTGGGACAAGGACATGCATCCCATTCGTTGCATTGGCACCCATACCGATATAACGCGGCAAAAAAACATAGAACAAGCCATAAAAGAAAGCGAACAATACACAAGCTCTATTCTTTCTGCTATCCCCGATTTGATATTTGTAATCGATAACAATAAATCAATCATTGACTTTAAATCAGGAGTCAAAAAAAACCTTATAATTCCGGTAGAGGAGTTCCTCAACAAACCTATTGACGAAGTAATACCTCGGAATATTCTGCCGCTTGTAAGAAAAAGCATTGACGCTGTTTTCGAAAACAAAAAACCAAACCTTATTGAATATAAATTAAGATTAAACAAAGATTTGAATTTTTTTGAATGCAATATGGTACCTTTTAGCGAAACCAAGGTGATAGCCATGATACGCAACATCACTCAAAGGAAACAAATTGAAGAATCGCTTATAAAATCGGAAGTGCAACTCAAAAGCTATGCTGCTCATTTACAAAATATACGAGAAGAAGAGCGTACCCTTCTTTCCCGCGAAATTCATGATGAATTAGGACAAATATTGGTAGCCATAAAAATTGACCTTGGGCTTCTGAGCTT
>JAYFRI010000352.1:0-5628 GCA_034926015.1 Paludibacter sp.
CAAGTGGACAGTTTGATGTGAAAACTTTCGAAGTACGTGCACGTCCTACACAGAAAGTGGCCGATTTGCGTCCGGGAATGACTGCTTTAGTAGAAAAAAGGCTTGATTAAGAACACAAAACAGATTAAAAATGTCGACAAAATTATTTTCAGCATTTATAAAAACATTTAAGCGCGAGATAAAGCGAATGGGTAGTCGCCCCATCTATTTTTTGGGAACGGTAGGCGTTATGCTTTTTTGCTACGTTTTTTTTCTTACGCTTATGAAAGAAGGACAGCCTGTACGTATGCCTGTCGGGATTGTCGATCTTGACAATTCTTCGTTGTCGCGTCAGTTTGTACGAAATTTGGATGCCACTCAGCAGGCCGACATTGTAATGTATCCCAATAGTTATACCGATGCACGCAGGGAAATGCAAAAAGGGAATATTTATGCATTTGTTGTGATCAAAGACAATTTTGAAGCAGAGGTATTGGCAAGTCAACGGCCTGAACTAACTTTTTATGTAAACGATGCTTATCTGGTGGCAGGTTCACTTTTGCTGAAAGATATCACTTATATGAGTGAGTTAACAGCCGGGGCCATGAAACAAAAAGTGTTGAAAGCAAAAGGTGTGGAGGATAGTCGGATCATGGGAATTATTCAACCCATAAGTCTTGATACGCATTTAATAGGAAACCCCTGGGCTAATTATGGGGTGTATTTACTCAATATGCTTTTGCCGGGTGTATTGCAAATAATGATATTGATGCTTACTGTTTTTGCAATTGGCATTGAACTGAAAGAAAAAACATCGCGTTTGTGGCTGCGCACGGCCAACAATTCAATGTTTGTTGCGCTTATGGGTAAACTAATGCCTTACACAATTATTTTTACATTTCTGGGTATTGTTGGTAACGTATTGTTCTATTGGTACATGGGTTATCCAATGAACGGTCATATAGGTTGGATGTTTCTGACAACATTTTTCTATGTGATGGCTTATCAGTCGATGGGTATACTGCTGATTGGAATAACTCCGGTGCTTAGAGATGGTGTTACTTTGGCCGCATTTTTCGGTTTACTCGGTTTTACATTTGCTGGTTTTACTTTCCCAATCGAACAAATGCCTTATGTTACGCAGATTTTCAGTCATCTTTTCCCGATTCGTTTTTACTTTAAAATTTATGTAAATCAGGCATTGAATGGTTTGAGTATTGGCTATTCGGTGCATTATCTCGTTGCTTTACTTGTGTTTACAATTTCGCCTTTGTTTGTGTATATCCGACTGAAAAAGGCGGCTATTTACCAAAACTTTCCTACAAAATAAAGAAAATGAAAAATTCAAAAGAAGATAGAGTTTTGCTGTTGAGAATCATTTCTCATCTCAAAGCCATGTTTTACATATTTGTGGACGAAGTAAAGAATATATTTAAGGATCGTGGTGTTATGATTCTTGTAGTAGTGGCCGTATTGGCTTATCCTTTGCTTTATTGTTCGCTTTATATCAACGAAACGCTTGTAGATGTGCCTGTGGCTGTAGTTGATGCTTCGCGCACACCAAGGTCGGCTGAGTTTATCCGTCATTTGGATGCTACGCGGGATGTTAGTGTTACCGATAAACCGGCAACAATGCAGGAAGCACAACAAGCTTTCAATGAGGGTAAAGTACATGGTGTTATTTATTTACCTGCCGATTTTGATAAAAAGATCAACAAAGGAGAGCAGGCAGTAGTGTCGGTTTACAGCGATATGAGCAGCTTTTTATATTACAGGGCCATGGTGCTTTCAACAAACTATGTTTCGTTGGATATGGGTAAGGAGATTCAGATCAACCGACTCAATGCAATAGGTGTTACAGGCGAACAGCAAGCCATTGTTTCGGATCCTATCCCTTACAAAAGTGTTATCCTTTACAACGAAGGAATGGGTTTTGCAAGTTTTTTGATGCCGGCTATTCTTATACTGATCATTCATCAAACTTTGTTTTTCGGCATCGGAATGGCGGCAGGAACAGCAAGGGAGGAAAACCGTTTTCATGAACTTGTAAGTTCGTCGGTACACAGGGGTGGTACCTTCAGGGTTATTCTTGGTAAAGCGCTGGCTTTTTTCTCGCTTTACCTGTTGTGGTCGGTTTATTTGCTGGGCTTTATTCCATGGTTGTTCAATTTGCCACATATTGGAAATCCGTTTACATTGCTCGAATTTGTAGTTCCGTTTTTGCTGGCCACAATTTTCTTTTCGATGACGGCGTCGGTATTCGTGCCAAGTCGTGAAATACAAATGGTTTTATTGTTGTTTTTCTCACTCATATTGTTGTTTTTAAGTGGAATATCGTGGCCTCAGTCGGCCATCAGCGGAGTATGGAAAGTGTTTAGCTGGTTGTTTCCTGCCACCTTTGGTATTCAGGCTTATTTCAAAATCAACACAATGGGAGCAAGTATTCACGAAGTGGGATTTGAACAAATCGGGCTATGGATTCAGACTGCTGTGTATTTTATAACTACTTTATTGGCTTATCGTTGGCAACTGAAAAAACATATCAATAAAAAGGAAGAATAGTTAGAAATGGTTTCGGGTCCAGGGTTTGTAACGCTGCCTGCATTTGAACAGATAGATCACATATAACAAACAAACAGCGCTGACCATTGGTCAGCGCTGTTTGTTTGTTATATTTCCGAAAAGGCATGTTGTTCATGTTGAATAGATGCCTTGTTTTTCATTTTACCGGCGATTGCCATTGGTACGCGTGTTGTTTGTACTTTCCTTATTTGTTTTATCATCATTGTTAGTAGTTCGGGCAGTGTTGTCACGCATTTGTTTTTCTACTTTCACAGGTTGACCAATTGTACGTCCATAATAATTGGTACCTTGTGGAGTTCTCGAGGTGCCTTCGGTACGGGTAACGCTTTCAGTTTTCTTTTCGGCTTCGGTACGTGTTGTAGTCGGCCTTGCTGTGTTGTTTTCAGCAGGTGTTGCTGTGGTGTTCGTTGTCGGACGGTTATCCACAGGTGTACGTGTGCCATTTACATTACGGTCAGTTGTATTGTTTGTGTTTCTGTTTTCAATTGTCGCACTGTTGCTGTTTCCATTACGGTCTGTTGTGCTGCCTGCAGTAGTACCACGGTTATTCTCATTATTACGATTGTTTGTGTTGGTGTTAGTGCTCGTGTTCTGATTGCCTGCCGGCGTACGCGTACCATTTACATTGCGGTCGTTTGTATTGCTTGTATTTCTGTTTTCAATTGTTGTACTGTTGCTGTTTCCATTACGGTCTGTTGTGCTGCCTGCAGTTGTGCCACGATTATTCTCATTATTACGATTGTTTGTGTTGGTGTTAGTGCTCGTGTTCTGATTGCCTACAGGCGTACGCGTACCATTTACATTGCGGTCGGTACTGCTGTTCGTGTTGCGGTTATCAGTATTGTTGCGGACGTCGTTTGTATTTTGATTATCGACAGGCCTGCGGACCTCTCCTGTATTGCGGTCGTTTGATGTGTTCTGATTGTTAGTGTTTACAGGCGGGCGGCTTGTGTCGTAGTTATTCCCTCTGTTGCGATCGTTGTTGATAGCGATGCGCGAGTTATACTGCTGCATATCTTCTCTCGAATATTTAAAGTTGCGTCTGTTGTTGCGGTTACTATTGTCCCAATTGCGGGCACGATGATAGTCTTTTTCTTCCCAATAGAAAGCCGAACGGGTATTTTCGTTGTAGCCTCTTACGTAGGCAAAATTACTCCTGTCGTAATAATCACGGTAATAATAACGCGGATAGTGCGATACATAATACTGATGATGCATCCAGGGTTGGTAAGTATCACGGTTCAAAACAATTGTATAACAGTTGTAAAGATCGTAATCGGTATATTGAGGAGGCAGATTTCTGTAATATGACCAACGACCATTGTAAAGATAAACAAACTCACGTGCATTGATATCATAATAAGTTTCGATATCGGGCAAATAATAATAACGGGCATCGCTGTAATAAGGCGCCCATTCAGGATAATCATTCACCGGCGCTGGCGAAGGTGAAGTGTAACTGTAAACAGAGCAAGCTGAAAATGCCAATGCTATCGATATGGCTAAAGCCCATTTGGTGAAGTCAATTATTTTTTTCATGTTATCTATTTTGTTTTTTATGTATTGTTTATCGAACAAGTATGCTTTGAATTGCTTAAATACAATTTTCATACCAGCTGTTTGCATCGCTCAACAAGCTTTCTTTTTCAGGTGCTTTAGCTGGTCATTAGCTGATCATTACATTGTATTCGTCTGCAAACGTACTAAATTGTTTTCACAAATCATACATTATAATTGACAATTGATAATTGATAATTGATAATGAATAATTAAAAATCAATAATTAACAATTAATAATGAAGAGTTTTGAGATCAACAACTTTAGACAATTAAAAATTAAAAATTGATAATGAAGAGCAGTTCGGTTTCGCACTCTTACATTAGCATATCAGCATATTAGCATATTGGCACATTTTCACTGTCTTTGCTCTTATGTCTGTCTCTTGACTGTAGACCGGGGACTGGCGACTGTAGACTTATTATCATATTGGCATATTGTTTGTTAAAAGTCAAAAAGACCATAGACTGCAACATGATGAAGATTTCCTCTTGAAATGTTGCTGTTGTTAAATATGTTATTTATCTTTGGTCGGTAATTATACTAACCACTTAAAACTTTTTTTAGAATGGGAAATAAATTTGAATTAAAATCAATAGTCCTGGCACTTTCGATCGTCACAGGACTTGCGTTGTTAGGTCTTTTTATATTTAAAGGTCTGAAAACATTCAGCGATAAAGACCGTGTTGTAACTGTAAAGGGCCTTGCCGAAATGAATATGACTGCCACTTCGGCGATTGTTACTTTAGAGTTTTCGTACTCGGGTGATAATTTGCAGGACATAGTGAAGCAAACTGAGAATAAGAAAAATGCAATTCAAGCTTACCTAACGGCCAATGGATACGATAAAAGTGAAATAACGATCAATAATATTGCTATAACCGATCGTCAAAAGTATTACGAAACACAGTTTCACAACAATCAGCAAGTGCAGGTAAAAGTGGATAGATATACAATTACACAGGGTATCAATATTCAATCGAAAGATGTAAAAAGCACAGAAGATAAAAACGCCCGTATATTATTGGATTTAGTAAGCAAGGATTTAACCTGTAATATAAGCACAAACTATACTTTCCCCGATTTAAATTCGATTAAACCACAACTGATCGCCGAAAGTACAAAAAATGCACGTATTGCAGGAGAACAGTTTGCCAACGATTCGCAGGCAAAGCTCGGAAAAATTAAAACAGCTTCGCAAGGTCAGATCACAATTGCCGGTAAGTATTATTACGACGAAGAAAATAGCGAGAAGCCCAAAGAACCTTATATTCAGAAGGCAAGAGTTGTGAGCACGATTGTTTTCTTTCTTGAATAATAAATGAACAATTAACAATGAAGATTTGAAGATTTGAGTGTTGAGTTCTGAGTTTAGGACGAACTAACGATTCAACGGTTACACAGTTCAACAATTCAAAGTTTCTACAAAGTCCGGAGATCTGAGGACTTCTCACGCTACAACAATTGGCATATTGGCACATTATCATATTGGCACATCGACTATGCTG
>JAYFRI010000085.1:0-7176 GCA_034926015.1 Paludibacter sp.
CAAAGTCCACATCAGTCACATCACCTTGCTGGTTTCCGCTCTGACTTTGTTGTTGCTGACCTCCGAAGTCCTGTGGACCGGCTTGCTGTCCGCCCTGTGCGTTTTGAGCATTGTACATTTCCTGACTTGCAGCCTGGAATACAGTGTTCAATTCGTTGGTAGCAGCGTCGATACCTGCAATGTCCTGCGCTTTGTGTGCTTCTTTCAGTTTGGCCAATGCAGCTTCGATAGGGCCTTTTTTGTCGGCTGGCAGTTTGTCGCCAAATTCCGAAAGCTGTTTCTCAGTCTGGAAAATCAACGAGTCGGCATGGTTCAGTTTGTCTATACGTTCTTTTTCTTTGGCATCGGCTTCGGCATTGGCAGCAGCTTCGTCTTTCATACGTTTGATTTCGGCATCGCTCAAGCCTGATGAAGCTTCGATACGGATACTTTGTTGTTTTCCGGTAGCTTTATCTTTGGCCGAAACATGCAAAATACCATTAGCATCGATATCAAAAGTTACTTCAATCTGAGGTTCACCACGACGGGCCGGCATAATACCATCCAGGTGGAAACGACCGAGTGATTTGTTATGGATCGCTGTTGGACGTTCGCCCTGCAATACATGAATCTCAACAGAAGGCTGATTGTCGGCAGCAGTGGTAAATGTTTCCGATTTTTTTGTAGGAATAGTAGTGTTGGCCTCAATCAGTTTTGTCATTACACCACCCATAGTTTCTATGCCCAGCGAAAGCGGAGTTACATCGAGTAACAATACATCTTTTACTTCACCTGTCAATACACCACCCTGAATGGCAGCACCTACGGCTACTACTTCGTCGGGGTTCACACCTTTCGAAGGCGCTTTGCCGAAGAATTTCTCAACAGCAGTCTGGATAGCAGGAATACGGGTAGAACCACCTACAAGAATAATTTCGTCGATATCACCGATTGTCAAACCTGCATTTTTCAAAGCAGTACGACATGGTTCGATCGTTTTTTGTACCAAATCGTCGATCAGTTGTTCAAATTGTGCACGGGTCAATGTGCGAACCAGGTGACGTGGCACACCATCAACAGGCATGATATATGGCAAATTGATTTCCGAAGAAGTAGTGTTCGATAATTCGATCTTTGCTTTTTCGGCAGCTTCTTTCAGGCGTTGCAAAGCCATTGGGTCTTTGCTCAGGTCCATGCCGCTGTTTTCGTTTTTAAATTCCTGTACCAACCAGTCGATAATACGGTGGTCGAAGTCATCACCACCAAGGTGAGTATCACCGTCGGTCGATTTTACTTCAAATACACCATCGCCCAATTCAAGTACTGATACGTCGTGTGTACCACCACCGCAGTCGAACACAACGATTTTCATATCTTTGTTTGTTTTGTCAAGTCCGTAAGCCAAAGCAGCAGCAGTAGGTTCGTTCACGATACGTTTTACGTTCAAACCAGCAATTTCGCCGGCTTCTTTGGTGGCCTGACGTTGAGCGTCGTTGAAGTAAGCAGGAACAGTAATCACTGCATCAGTTACTTCCTGTCCCAGGTATTCTTCGGCAGTTTTCTTCATTTTCTGAAGGATGATCGCCGAAATTTCCTGTGGAGTGTAAAGACGTCCGTCGATATCAACACGTGGAGTGTTGTTGTCGCCTTTTACTACTTTATAAGGTACGCGTGCAATTTCTTTAGCCAAACGGTCGTAAGTTTCACCCATGAAACGTTTGATAGAGAATACAGTTTTTGTTGGGTTGGTAATGGCCTGACGTTTTGCAGGATCACCTACTTTGCGTTCGCCACCATCCACAAAACCAATCACCGAAGGTGTGGTACGTTTTCCTTCGCTGTTGGCGATAACGATAGGTTCGTTACCTTCCATTACAGAAACACAAGAGTTTGTGGTTCCTAAGTCAATTCCAATAATTTTTCCCATGATTGTAAATCGTTTTAATATGTTAGTTTTTTATATTTTCGTTTTATGAATACGCTTGCCAATTTACAAAGCATATGCCAAGCGGAAATTTTGAAATTATTTCTGAAATTTGACAGTAAAAGTCAGCTTAACAAAAGCGATGAAAAGAATTTAACTGACAAAAAGGCGGAAATTGGCAGAAAGTTGAGAATTCGTAATTCATAATTCATAATTTGAAAATTTGAAAATTCTCAAATCTTCAAATTATTTTTCATACTTTTGGCAAAAAAACAATCACATGGCTCTTACTTATCTCGGACTGGGCACTAACCTGGGAAACAAACAGAAAAACCTGAACGATGCAATTATCGCTTTATCGATAGGGGCGGGGAATGTACTTGCTGTTTCTTCTTTTGTTCATTCCGAACCGCTGGGGTTTGCGTCCGAAAACCAGTTTCTGAATGCTGTGGTCTTGTTCGAAACCACGCTTTCGCCTTTTCAGTTGCTCGAAAAAACACAGGAAATAGAACGTTCGCTGGGCAGGACAGCCAAGTCGGTGACCGGGTATTCCGACAGGATCATCGATATCGATATTCTTTTGTACGACAATGAGCTTATTGACCAGCCGACACTAAAAATCCCGCATCCGAAAATGACGGAGCGGGACTTTGTGCTGATTCCTCTGCTGGAGCTCGCGCCTGATCTTGCGCATCCAGCCACAGGAATTAAATTCCGGGATTATAAGTTATAAACTATGTGAATCAGAATTTGAAAATAGTCCGAAGTCTCAGTCGAACGGACATTCATGTTTTATATTTGTTTATCCCCGTTCGACTGAGCTCACGCCGAAGCCTACGGGGAACAGATTTTTGGTGATTTCTATTTTCTATTGATATACATTCCCTATGGGAAATAATTTACTGTAAGTAAAATAGAATTATTTTCAACCCCTGATTTTCATAAATTGTACATCTTTAAATTGTAAATTGTACATTGAATTAATTGTACATTCTTCCCTATTCTTCTAACGATTTTTTGTACTCTTCAATTACTTTAGTTGCTTTATCGAAATCTTTTTCGAACACAAGAATCCTTAATCCTTCGTTCAGTTCCCCGAACATTGGTAACAGCTCCACTGCATCCTCGTTGTTGATGGTACTGTCAATGCCGTTATTGCGCAGCAATTCCTGGTCGAATAAAGCTTCAACCATCGATTCGTAATTCTTGAGAGGTCTTAATTTGTCGTCCATACTACTTTGATTTTAGTGCTTGTTATTAATTGCTTAATTCTTGTTCAAATAAAACGCTTTCTATTTTGAATTTGTTTCGTCAAACATTGTTAAATAGTGGAGGAATGACACAATAATTGAATCATCGGGTAGCTGAGTAACTGAATAATTGGGTGACTGAATAATTGAGTGAATGTAAATAAATAATCTTGATATTTTTTTGTACTTTTGCATTTGCTAAAAAATGACAGAAAAATGATAACCGAAGGATTACCTGACCACATAGTTTACAGCCCTGCTGTAATTGATTTTGTTACTGTTGCAGCCGAAACATGTTTGTTTCTCGAAAATGCAACCGAGCAAACGCGTGAGGATTTTATAATCAAATCAGTTAAAATCCTTCCCTTGCTCTACCTCAAAGCTTCATTGCTCGAAATCCCCGAACCTGTTTTCGACGACCAGCCTGAACGCTTTGTGACGGAGGAAGATTACCTGTACGTAAAAGAACAGGTGGAACAAATGCTGGGTGCCGATGATTCGTATCTTGAGGTTTTTCACCCTGATATGGCACTGAGCGATACACCTATTGCGGCTTTTGTGTCGGAAAACGTAGCCGATATTTATCAGGAACTGAAGGATTTTGCTGCCAATTATCAAACTGTCGATACTGATATTATGAATGATGCTTTGGTGGCTTGTCTGCAGGGATTTGCTGATCATTGGGGGCAAAAACTGCTGAATGCGCTAAGAGCGCTGCATGCTGTTCGCTTTAGCGATAGTTTCGTTCCCGAAGATAATGCCGAAAAAGTATCGGGACGCAGCATTGACAGAAATTCATTTCTCGGATTCTTACACGATGATGAAGATGAGGAGCTAAACGATAAATTTCTCTGAAAACTAATTAATACAACAGTTCCTGTCGTCGGCTTTGTTTCACTGCGATGACAGTATTTTAGCTTATGTTCAAAGCAAAAATTACAAAAGAAGAAGTGAATCTAATGCCTGTGGTTGGCTTCGATGGCACAATCACCCTAGTCGACGATCTGTCCAAGTTACAGGCGGCCATTGATGAACTTCGCCGGGCCGATGTGGTGGGGGTGGATACCGAAACAAAACCTTCTTTTACGCGGGGGACGCACCACAAAGTATCCCTGGTGCAAATTTCTACAACAAATCATTGTTTTCTCTTTCGCCTGAATAAAATTTCTTTCCCTCAGGAGCTGGCCGATTTCCTTGCCGACGATAAGGTGATGAAAATAGGACTTGCACTGCGCGACGATTTTAACGGGCTCATTCGGCAACGTAAATTCAAACCCGACAATTTTGTCGATTTGCAGACAATTGTAAAAAACTATGGCATCCTGGAGCTTGGCCTTCAAAAGATTTTCGCTATCGTTTTTGGCCGTAAAATATCGAAAGCGCAGCGACTCACCAACTGGGAAAACGATGTGCTCACCGACCAACAGCAAGTGTACGCGGCTACCGATGCCTGGGCAAGCCTGCTCATTTATCTGCAGCTGATGAAAGAAAAAAAACTTACTAAAAAACAAATGGATACCCTTATGGCCGAAGCGGCTGCCGAACAGGCTTTGGCGCACGAAAACAAAGCGGCTGCCATTTAATTTGTTGTTTCGCTAATTAATTTACTATTCACGTTCTTCTTACAATTCCTATAAAAATAATGATCACAGTAATTCTGAAACCAAAAAAAGAAGAAAGTCTTCAACGTTTTCACCCCTGGGTGTTTTCCGGCGCTATCCAAAATATTGAAGGAAAACCTGCCGAAGGTGATTTGGTAGAGGTGCTTGATAATAAACGTAACTTTTTGGCCATTGGTCATTACCAGATCGGAAGTATTGCGGTGCGTGTGATAAGTTTCGACAGAGAACAGATAGATAATAATTTCTGGTGCCGGAAAATTCAGTTGGCCTATGCCATGCGGACATCGCTGGGATTGGTTGCTCCGACGTATAACAATACCTATCGGTTGGTGCATGGCGAAGGTGATTCGTTGCCGGGGCTTATTGTGGATGTGTATGACGATACGGCGGTGATGCAGGCTCATTCGGTGGGCATGCACGAAACGCGTGAAGCCCTAGCCAAAGCCATTGTTGAAAATGTGCCGGAAGTAAAGAATGTATATTACAAATCGGAAACAACCTTGCCTTTTAAAGCGGACATCACGCCCGAAGATGGTTACCTGATAGGAAGTGATTCGAAAAAATACATTGGCATCGAAAACGGCCTGAGCTTTCAGATGGACTGGCTGAAAGGACAGAAAACAGGTTTCTTTGTTGATCAACGCGAGAACCGTTCTTTGCTCGAACGTTATTCTGCCGGAAAATCGGTGCTGAATATGTTTTGTTATACAGGCGGTTTCTCGGTATATGCCATGCGTGGCGGTGCTCAGTTGGTGCATTCGGTCGACAGTTCGGCCAAAGCCATTGAGTTGACCGATAAGAATATTGAACTTAATTTTCCCGACGATACACGCCACAGCGCTTTTGCCGAGGATGCTTTTAAATACCTGAACAACCTGCATACCCTCGATCAGCAATACGATCTGATTGTGCTCGATCCTCCGGCTTTTGCCAAGCACCGCGAAGCCCTGCGAAATGCGTTGAAGGGTTACAAACGCCTGAATGCAAAAGCTTTTGAGCAAATCAAACCGGGTGGAATACTGTTTACGTTCTCCTGTTCGCAGGTGGTAACGAAGGATCAGTTCCGGTTGGCTGTGTTCAGCGCTGCGGCGGAAAGCAAGCGCAATGTGCGTATCCTGCATCAACTCACGCAACCGGCCGATCATCCCATCAATATCTATCATCCCGAAGGCGAATACCTCAAAGGCCTGGTGCTGTGGGTGGAGTAGCTGATTCCTTTTGTTTTTGTTGTTGCTTGTGCGACTGATAATTGGCTGGATAAAAAATACTTATCGCGTCACTAAAATTTTCAGCAAAGTAAGAAAACTATGCAAAAGTGAAAATTATTTGATTTTTCTTTAGAAAAAGTTTGTTTTAATGATTAGTATCGCTATATTTGCAATCTGAACATTATTTACTAACCATTCTAAACTCTTATTGCCTATTGCCACAATATTACTCTTAAATCCCAAAATTTATAAGTAATGATTATACTGAATCAATTAACTGATGATACATTGGTGAAGTTGTATGAAGATGGCAATAATGATGCGTTCGAAGTTCTGCTTCTGCGCTACAAATCAAAGGTTTATTCCTATATTTATTTGATCGTTCGGAACAAGGAACTTGCCGAAGATATCTTTCAGGACACTTTTATTAAAGCCATTGCCACCATTCAACAGGGGCGTTATGTTGCATCCGGTAAATTTCTCGGATGGATCAACCGTATTGCCCATAACCTGATTATCGATCATTTCCGGAAAGAGAAAAATGAAAATACATTCTCGGCCGACAGTGTGGATTATGATGTTGTAAATAACAACACCAAATTATCGGAGAAAAGTGTGGAAGACGTGATGACGAACGAACAGATCCTTTCGGATGTGGTTCGACTCATCGATTATCTGCCCGAATCGCAACAGTCGGTGGTGCGCATGCGTTTTTTCGAGGACCTGAGCTTTAAAGAAATTGCTGAAAAAACAGATGTTAGCATCAATACCGCTTTGGGTCGTATGCGTTACGCCTTGCTCAATATGAGGCGTATAGCGCAGGAAAAAGATGTGTACCTCGAAATGAAATAATATTTTATTGATGAAATATACTTTTTTGTAATCGCCTCCGTTTTAATTGTGTACACATAAAAAAACGTAAGGTGCCTATGCAAAAAACTTCTACTTTATCAAAAAATACTGATTTGAAAATTAAAAAACAAAAACCTGCCGCGGAGAGCGAGGTTCAGCCTTCGGAAAAAATCCTGCAAAACATCCGTCAGTTTGCTTCCATTTACAGGGTGCAGGCTATCAATTCAAATCAGTTCGTCGAAATGATTTTAAACTAACTTACAAAAAGGACTTCCATGCAGGAAGTCTTTTTTTTATTATTTTTCCCTCCTTTGTGCAACGTTTTCGAAAGATAAGCATCA
>JAYFRI010000138.1:0-6992 GCA_034926015.1 Paludibacter sp.
TTCATTTGGATTGTTGTTTTATGCCTGTCGGTCGGGATAAAGCATTGATATATAAAGATGGATTCCGGTTTAAAAAAGATGTTCAATTGCTAACAGAGATGTTCGGTGAAAATAATTTATTTAGTATAACCCGGGAGGAAATGTACCAAATGAATACGAATGTTTTTTCAATTTCGCCCAAAGTTGTTGTATCCGAACTGAACTTCAACCGTTTGAATAATTTCATAGAAAGCGAATGGGGACTTACAGTAGAGCGTGTTCCCTATCACGAAATATCGAAAATGGGTGGACTTTTGCGTTGCTCAACATTACCGTTGATCCGTCAGAATGACTAATAAATGCCAATGGTATGGAAAAACAACTCACCGACACCATTTTAATGATTGAGCCTGTTGCTTTTGGATTTAACGAAGATACCGCCCAAAACAATTTTTTTCAGCAACAGGACGATACACCGGAAAATATCATTCAGCAAAAGGCGCTAAGCGAATTTTCAGCAATGGTGCGTCAACTACGGGACAAAGATATTCAGGTAATTGTAGTGAAAGATACAATTGTGCCACATACGCCCGATTCCATTTTCCCAAACAACTGGATATCGTTTCACCAAAGTGGAAATGTAGTGGTTTATCCTATGTTCGCCAAAAACAGAAGGATGGAAAGACGGAGTGATATTATTCAAACAGTGGCTGATACCGGATTTAAAATTGCCGGTATAATTGATTATTCCGACTATGAAAACTGCAATTGTTTTTTGGAGGGAACAGGCAGTATGGTGCTCGATCGAATAAACAGAATTGCTTACGCTGCTTTGTCGGAGCGAACCGATAAGGCTTTATTCGAACAGTTTTGTAATGAAGCAAACTACAGAGCAGTTAGTTTTGTAGCCAATCAAACAGTTGATCAGTTGCGTTTACCTGTTTATCACACCAATGTAGTGCTTTGTTTGGCTGAAGAATTTGTGGTAATTTGCTTCGATTGTATAGACAATCCGGATGAGATAAATGTATTGAGAACTAATTTTGCCAATACAGGAAAAGAAATCATTTCCATTACCGAAAAACAAATGCATAGTTTTGCCGGAAATATGCTGCAGGTGATGAATCGGGAAGGCAAAAAATTCCTTGTAATGTCGCAGGCGGCGTTCGATGTGCTCGAACTGTCTCAAATTGAATCGCTCCGAAAGTACAATGAGTTTATTGTTGTTGCGGTGCCTACGATAGAGAAATATGGAGGTGGAAGTGTGCGTTGTATGATGGCTGAAGTTTTTTATAAATAGAAATAAAAATTGATGAGTATGGAACAGAAAAAAAGAAGTGCAGAGGAGTTAATAAAACTTGAAGACAACTATGGAGCACATAATTATCACCCACTCCCGGTGGTACTCGAAAGAGGAGAAGGTGTATTTCTTTGGGATGTAAACGGAAAAAGATACTATGATTTTCTATCGGCTTATTCGGCAGTAAATCAGGGTCATTGTCATCCGAAAGTCATTAATTCTCTTATTGGTCAGGCGCAGAAACTTACGCTCACATCCCGTGCTTTTTACAACAATCAGTTAGGTGTTTACGAAGAATTTATAACCAAATATTTTGGATACGACAAAGTATTGCCTATGAATACCGGTGCCGAAGCAGTGGAGACAGCTATTAAACTTTGTCGAAAATGGGCGTACGAAAAAAAGGGAATAGAGGAGAATCAGGCGCTGATTGTGGTTTGTGAGAATAACTTTCATGGACGAACCACTACGATTGTATCCTTCTCGGTCGATCGGGACGCATACGGCAATTATGGCCCGTTTACGCCTGGATTTATTGTGGTTCCTTACAACAATGCAGAAATGCTTGAAAAGGTATTGAACGAAAACAAAAACATAGCGGGTTTTTTGGTAGAGCCTATTCAGGGAGAAGCCGGAGCTTATGTTCCCGATGATGGCTATTTGAAAAAATGCTACGATTTATGCCGTAAAAACAATGTATTGTTCATTGCCGATGAAGTGCAAACCGGAATAGCACGCACCGGGAAACTGCTTGCCTGCGATTATGAAGGAGTGCGGCCCGATATACTGATTTTAGGAAAAGCATTGTCGGGAGGAACTTATCCGGTTTCGGCTGTATTGTCCGATCAGCAAATTATGGACGTTATTCAACCGGGTCAGCATGGCTCTACTTTTGGTGGAAATCCGATAGCTGCTGCGGTGGCGGTGGCAGCACTCGAAGTAGTTCGCGATGAGAACCTAGCCGAAAAAGCCTTTGAATTAGGAGTTTATTTCCGACACGAAATGGATCAATTTTGTTCAACATCCAATATAGCATCGTTTGTAAGAGGAAAAGGTTTGTTAAATGCATTGATTATCAATAATGAACAACAAAAAAATCTGGCATGGGAAATTTGTTTGAAATTAGCCGATAATGGTTTACTGGCCAAACCTACTCATACAAATATAATACGTTTTGCTCCGCCTTTGGTGATTACTGAGGAGCAACTGGCCGAATGTGTCGAAATAATAAAGTCGACAATAAAAGCTTTTGAGGAATAAAAAGTGTGTTTCGGACGAACCGAAATTAAATATCCCAACTGTTTGTAAATACACTGTAATAAGTTGCCTGTATTCTACTTAAAATGCATTGATATTCAAAAAAATGATTATTTTTGTATCCCCAAAATCGAATCTGATTCGGTGCTGGAAACTTAGTAATTTTCATAAATTTTTACGCTATGTTGTTCAATGTCTCTTATGTTGAGTGGTTTGGTTATCTTGGTTCTGTAATTGTTGCTGTGTCGTTAACGATGAGTTCGATCAAAAAGCTGAGATGGTATAATTTTGTTGGTGCAGCTATTTTCTCTATTTATGGCTTTGCCATTGGTGCTTTACCTGTAGGCTTACTTAATTTGTTTATTGTAATAGCCGACATTTATTATCTTTACAAGATGTACATGCAAAAGGACGCTTTTAAGGCTATTGTTGTGAATAATAACGACCCGTATCTGCATTATTTCCTCGATTTTTACAAAAATGAAATACACGAATTTTTCCCTCTGTTCGATGAGGCAAAACTAAAAGATGAATATGAGAATAAAAACTCTTTTGTGTTTCTGTTGCTACGCAATGCTGTGGTTGCCGGGGTATTTTGTGGAGTAAAAAACAATCATATTCTGTATCTGCATGTCGATTTTGTAAGCCCTCAGTATCGCGATTTAAAACCGGGTGAATTCATTTACCAGAAAAATGTGGCTATGCTCAAAGAACAGGGAATAAGTCAGATTATTTGTAATACAGAAAATAAGACGCACCAAAAATATCTTTATAAAATGGGCTACGAGTCACAATCTGTAAAATCCAAAACGGTCTTTGTAAAGAATATATAATTCAGCTTCAGTCTTTTTTGAAGAGAATTAGGAATAAAAAAATCCTGACAGGTTTCAGAAACTTGTCAGGATTTTTTTTCGGCAAAGTACTACTACCGGACGTGTATCAGCTAAAAATCAATAAGCATGATGATCGCTGTTTATGTCTTCAATGTCAGTACGTTTTTTCTCTAAGGAGCGCCATGCATAGAAAATATAGGCCAACACAAACGGAATCAGAATCGATACATACGACATAACTGTCAGCGTAAATTCGCTCGAGGATGAATTGAAAATGGTGAGTGAACTTTGCAAATCGGTCGACGATGGATAATAAGCCGTATTGTTATATCCGGCAACCAGTAACAATGTGCACACCGTAATTACAGTTCCTGCACCCGATAGCCATATCCCTTTGCGGAACGATTTCGAAAACATAGATCCGATAATCCCTGCCAAAACTGCAACAACACCCAGCAAAAAGAGAATCAATAGCACAGGCATTTCTATCAGGTTGAAGAAGTATTTGTATTGTACAAGAGATACAACGCCGGTTTCAGGATCCACAGCATAACCCTTGTCAATCAATGTCCAGATTACAAAAGTGAGAAAGAATACAACAAAAGGAATGGCATTGTAAAACAGGTATTTGTACGATCTTTCTTCAAGTGTCTTATTGTTCAGACGGTTGATAAAGAAGAGCAAAGCATTCGTACGTGCCAAAAACAATACGGTAAGCCCTAAAGCCCAGTTACGCGGATTGAGTAAAGCTTCGAGTCCGTGCCAGCCATTGCCCCACTGACTAATGGCAGGTGCCAGCTGTTGGGCGATATTGCCCTTGTTTACCGTAAAGTCCGATCCTGTAAAAAAGGTAGCAATGGCTGCACCCAACAAGAATGTGCCAAGATAGCCATTGATCAGCAAAAACGAACGATAAGTTGTTTTTCCATAGGTATTACCTGGTTTCGACTGAAATTCGTACGAAACGGCCTGGATAATAAAGCAAAATAAGATGGCCATCCAAACCCAGTAGGCGCCACCGAAACTTGTTGAATAGAATAGTGGAAAAGATGCAAAAAATGCACCGCCGAAAGTTACGAGCGTTGTAAATGTAAATTCCCATTTACGGCCAAGTACATTGACAAGCAGGCGTTTTTCGTCTTCGGTTTTCGACAGGCTGAAAAGCATTGATTGTCCGCCCTGTATAAATAGCAGAAATGCCAAAAGTCCACCCAGCAACGAAATAATAAACCACCAGTAATGCTGAAGAATTGAATATGTTGTCATAAAATTAATCGTTTTATAAATTTTATAAATCAAGACTGTTTAATAGAAAGTTATGTGCAGAAATCGAACTATTAATGTTCAGCTTCTGGTCCTTTTTTGATTTGTTTCAGCATAATTCTTATTTCAGCAATAAGTAGTGCGGTAAACAAAGCGGCAAAAAGAAAGACTGTAATTTGTACCGATTGTACCGATATGCCTGAAACGGCTGCCTGCAAAGGTAACGCATCCTGAATAGCCCATGGTTGACGTCCCATTTCGGCCACTATCCAACCTACCTGACTTGCTACATATCCTAAAGGAATTGTGAATAAAGCGGCATAGGAGAGCCATTTGGCGTTTTCCATTTTTCGGCGATACAACATAAATACTAACAACGCAAACAGCGCTAAGAAATACATACCCAAGCCCACCATGATGTGGAATGCATAGAATACAAGAGGAATATTAGGCACTATGTCTTCGGGTTTATCAAGATATCCGTATCCGAAATGAGGGAAGTTTTCATCTAGCACTGCTTTGTGCTGTTGTGCTGTGGCTGTGTCTTTGGCCGACATAGCGTTTTTATATTCAGCGAGAGCATTCAATGCTTTTTTACCTCTTTCCTGTCTCTCGGCAAACGAAAGTGCTGGTCCCTGTGGTGTTGCATATCCACCATCTACCACATCTTTAATGCCGGGAACAAATGCGTTAAAATCTCTGTACCCCAAAAATGATAGCATACCAGGGATTGGTACTTTTACTTTCATTAAAAACGGTTCAATACTATCGTTGTACGATTTCTTATCAGGATTCAAAATACCAAAAGCCAGCAGGTCGGCGTTTGTTTGTCCCTGAAATAGCCCTTCCATGGCAGCCAGTTTCATTGGCTGACGCTGCGAAACATGATAGGCAGAGCCATCACCCGTCCAGATAATAAGAAACGAGGATATGAGTCCGAAAATGGCACCTACCCACAAACTTTTAAGAGCAAAATCGACTTCGCGTTTTTTGATCAGAAACCAACCGCTCACACCAACAACAAACAAAGCTCCCACTACCCAGCTCGAAACTACAGTGTGTAAAAACTTATTGATGGCTACAGGAGATAAAACAACAGCCCAAAAATCAACCATTTCATTTCTTACAGTGTCCGGGTTAAATTCCATGCCAACCGGAAATTGCATCCATGCATTGGCAACCAATATCCACAGTGCTGAAAGAGTTGCACCAAGGGCTGTAAGCCAGGTGGCAGCAAGGTGGAATTTCTTACTTACCTTGTTCCAGCCAAAGAACATAATAGAAATAAATGTGGCTTCCATAAAAAACGCAAGTATGCCTTCAATGGCTAGTGGAGCACCAAAAATATCGCCTACAATCCAGCTGTAGTTCGACCAGTTGGTTCCAAACTGAAACTCCATAATAATGCCAGTGGCAACGCCAATAGCAAAATTAATCCCGAAAATGGTCATCCAGAATTTTGTGACCTTTTTCCATTTTTCATCACCAGTTTTGAGATAAATGCTCTCCATAATGGCCATAATGACTCCAAGCCCTAAAGTAAGGGGAACAAAAATCCAGTGATACATAGCGGTAAGCGCAAACTGAGCTCTCGACCAACCTAATAACGACGCATCTAATAATTCCATAAATAATTATTGTATTTAAATTAAAGATTTTTTAATTCGATATATTGACAAATTTTAAATGAATATAATTTAACTATCTCAGTTCAATGTCTCTTGATTTAATTCATAAATGCTTGAAATAAACCCCGCTAAACTATTTTCTGAATGTAGTCGTTAAAACTATTCTTCAGTCAACGCTGTCCCTGATTCACCTGATTTAAAAACAATTCTGTTAAATATTGGTTGAAATGAGATATTAATAATTACTGACTGATTTGTAAAATAAATTTTGCAAAAATAATCAATAAATTGGACTAATTACAAATTTAAAACAGTTAGAATTTAAATTTTTTAGAGTTAATGATATTTATCTGCCGAAAAGTAAAAATTCAGATGCCCGCAAGAGCTCGAATAGTTTACTTTATATGTAATTTTCCGAAAGATAAGTTCTTTCTTCGAAAATTCAATGTAAAACACAAAATATTACAACAGAATTTAAAAACTAATCCTACTAACGGTTTTTGGGGCGATCTAAAGTTTATATTTTCCGAACTAGTAAGGCACAAAAAAACCGGCATTATATAAATGCCGGTTTCAGGTTGTTATAACAATTTGTTAATTTCCAATTTCCGAGAGGAACTTAATCCTTACAAGACGTACTTCAGTTTCGCTGTAGTCGTCCTCGCCAAGCTCATTCAGGGCAGGTTCTATTTTGTCGGTTTCGGCCGAGTTAAAATAGTCGAAAATTTCGTC
>JAYFRI010000024.1:0-1893 GCA_034926015.1 Paludibacter sp.
TGACCACGGATTTCAGCTTCGTCGTGCAAACCACCCAACGAAACGCGTATGTATTTACGATTCAATGCCCGTGCTACCGACTTTCCAAGCGATGTTTTACCAACTCCCGGAGGGCCATACAAACATATAATCGGCGATTTCATATCTCCTTTCAATTTCAGAACCGCCAAATGCTCGATGATACGGTCCTTCACACTTTCGAGTCCGAAATGATCGGTATCCAACACTTTTTTTGCATTTTTCAGATTGAAATTGTCTTCGGTGTATTCATTCCACGGCAAATCGAGCATAGTTTCTATATAATTCAATTGCGTAGAATAATCAGGCGAATGCTGACTTGTACGTTCGAGTTTTTTAAGCTCTTTATCAAATATCTTAGCGGCAGCTTCGTTCCATTTTTTTGTACTTGCACGCTGCTTAAAATCAGCAACATCCTGTTCCGGCGAACTTCCACCCAATTCATTTTGAATTGTTTTCATCTGCTGCTGAAGGAAATACTCACGCTGCTGCTGATCAATGCCTTCTTTTGCTTTGTTCTGAATAGACATTTTAAGCTCCAGGAGTTGCGATTCTTTGTTCAGCAATTCGAGCAGCTGATATCCGCGCTCCATGATTTCGTCGGTCTCAAGCAAACGAATTTTTTCCTTTACATTCAGCCCGAAATTGGCACACACATAATTGATAAGGAAAAACGGATTTTCGATATTCTTAATCGCAAACGAAGTTTCCAAAGGCATAATGCCTGAATTATTGACGATATTAGTAGCCAGGTCTTTAATCGACGAAACAAGGGCCTGAAAAACACCTTCATTACTCTCTTCGGGTGTCGATTCGTCCAGCAGATAAACTTTTGCCTTCATGTAGGGTTTTGCAGCTACCTGTTCGCCAAGACGAAGTCTTTTTTTCCCTTCAAGTATTACTGTTGTAGAGTTATCAGGCATTTCGAGTATGCGCACCACTCTTGCCACTGTTCCCATTTGATAGAGCTGATCGATAGTTGGATCTTCATCTTTTTTATCAATCTGTGTACAAACAGCAATCAATGTCTCATTTTCGTGAGCATGACGAACTAATTTCAGTGATTTAGTGCGAGCCACCGAAACAGGCAATAACACACCGGGAAAAATCACCATGTTCCGCAATGGAAGTACAGGTAATACATCTCCCGATTGAATGCTTATTTCGGACGAGCTTTCATCGAGCGAAATGATTGGAAAAATATCTGATGAACCCATCATATCTTCCGAAAAAAAATTATCAAAACGATTGTTCATTGTAGCAAAGGGTATTTAATATGCCATTATGGCACAAATATACAAAAAGAAAATTACACTCAAATCAACAAAAACATACACTGTATTGATTTTTAATGCTTTGCGAAAAACTCTTTGAAAAGTCCGCTTTTATTTTCAATAGCCATGCCAAAAAAGGGAACACATCCTGTATTCGTTGATCATTTACTTTCTGTGTGGTTGCCCGAACGATTTGGCGGTCATCTCAGTCACCTTCACCCGCCACACTTTCACATTTTTAAGCGCTGGTTGAGAATAGCTAAAATACCGGTCGGTATATTTTTTCATAAATCTGTTGAGTAGTGTTTCTTTCTCTGTCAAATCCTCAACGAAACTAACCTCGCCATTACAAATAACACTTTTAGCATCCATTCTGTAACTGCATGCCACGTCAACATGCTGATAAACAAGCTTTCCTTCGGTACAAAAGGTAATACATACACGATTGTTTTTTGCGAGTAAATCAAGGTGTTTTCCCAGCGGTCCCGAATGGAGAATAATTTCATCCTCGTAGTATCCGAAATTCATTGGAACAACATAAGGCTGCTGTTCACCATCGGCAATGCCGACAAAACAGATAATACAATCGTTAATAATACTT
>JAYFRI010000283.1:0-3589 GCA_034926015.1 Paludibacter sp.
ATATGTGGATTATGGCGATTTATATATAGAGATTTACAGCAAATATCCCGATACTTTAGGGTGGATGCATACAGGTTCGCCTAACGCAATACTTTATTTTACACCACGTAGCGTTTACTGGATTACCCATTCGAGCTTAAAAAATTTTTGTATCAACGAGCTTTTTAATGCTATTCCAACTCAATGGTTGGCAGAACTTTATGAAAATAAAAAAACAATTCAGCACAAGAAGATAACAATTAAGGATTCTATTGTTGATTTGCATCTTATACAGTCGCACAACAAAGATGGCGCAAGCTGGGAAACGATAGGAGTGAGCGTAGCTTTCGATGTTTTGAAAAATTTTGGGGTAAAATTCCGAAAAATAGATGTGGTTTAAAGTTGATTTAAAAAAAGCCGAACTCCTTGATCGTATGGATGTAGCCGATGAAGCAAGATGATTTTTTTATTTCACAAAATACAGTTTTATAAACCCTCAAAAATCATTATCTTTGCATTCTTGAAAAAAGCAGCTCTTGTGCTCTTTTATTTTATTGAAAAACAATTAATTAAATAATGTTTTTCAATCGTAAATTGTAAATAATTAAATTGTAAATTAAAAGATGGAACTTGCAAGTAAGTACAATCCGACGGAAATTGAGTCGAAATGGTATCAGTATTGGTTAGACAATGGTTTTTTTAGTTCAAAACCTGATGGTCGTGAGCCATACACTGTCGTCATTCCGCCGCCAAACGTGACGGGTGTGCTTCACATGGGCCATATGCTCAACAATACTATTCAGGATGTGCTGGTGCGTCGTGCGCGTATGCAGGGTAAGAATGCCTGCTGGGTGCCCGGAACCGACCATGCTTCCATTGCAACAGAAGCCAAAGTGGTTGGAAAACTGGCTGCTGAAGGCATCAAAAAAACTGATTTGACCCGCGATGAGTTTTTGGGTCATGCCTGGGATTGGACACACAAACATGGCGGGATTATCCTCGAACAGCTTAAAAAACTCGGCGCCTCGTGCGATTGGGATCGTACAGCTTTCACAATGGACGAACCACGTTCAGAAAGTGTGCTGAAAGTTTTTGTCGATTTATACAACAAAGGCCTGATTTATCGCGGCGTACGCATGGTAAACGGGGATCCGAAAGCGCTGACAGCTCTTAGCGACGAAGAAGTGATTCACAAGGAAATAACCGGAAAACTGTTTTATCTCCGTTATAAAATTGAAGGTGAAGATGGTTATGCGGTTGTGGCTACTACCCGTCCGGAAACCATTATGGGCGATACTGCTATGTGTATCAACCCGAACGACCCAAAAAATGCACATTTGAAAGGTAAAAAAGTAATTGTTCCATTAATCAACCGTTCGATTCCTGTGATTGGGGATGATTATGTGGACGTTGAATTTGGTACTGGTTGCCTGAAAGTAACGCCTGCTCACGATGTGAATGACTATATGCTGGGCGAAAAATACAATCTGCAATCAATCGATATTTTTAATGATAATGGAACGCTGAATGAGCATGGTGCGCAATATGCCGGCATGGATCGTTTTGACGTTCGTAAGCAAATTGAGAAGGATCTTGAAGCTGCAGGTTTGCTCGAAAAAACGGAGCCTTATACCAATAAAGTGGGTTTTTCGGAACGTACCGATGTGGTGATTGAACCAAAACTTTCGATGCAATGGTTCCTGAAAATGGAAAAACTTGCAAAACCTGCTTTGGATGCGGTTATGAATGACGATATTCAGCTTTATCCTGCCAAATTCAAAAATACTTACCGTCATTGGATGGAAAATGTGAAGGACTGGTGCGTATCGCGTCAGCTTTGGTGGGGACATCGTATTCCGGCTTATTTTCTGCCACAGGGTGGTTTGGTGGTGGCTTTAACCAAAGAAGAAGCTTATCAGAAAGCATTGGCTATTGTCGATTATGAACTGTCGATCGATGACCTGCGTCAGGACGAAGATTGTCTGGATACCTGGTTCTCGTCCTGGTTGTGGCCGATTTCGGTTTTCGATGGCATCAACAATCCCGAAAACGAAGAAATAAATTATTACTATCCGACCAATGATTTGGTGACTGCTCCCGAAATTCTGTTTTTCTGGGTGGCTCGTATGATTATTGCAGGATACGAATATAAAGGCGAAATGCCATTTAAAAATGTGTATTTGACTGGTATTGTGCGCGATAAATTAGGTCGTAAAATGTCGAAATCGCTTGGTAACTCACCCGATCCGCTCGATTTGATTGCGCATTTTGGTGCAGATGCGGTGCGTTTGGGAATGTTGCTTACTTCGCCAGCCGGAAACGATTTACCTTACGACGACAGCCTTTGCGAACAGGGACGAAACTTCAATAACAAAATATGGAATGCATTCCGCCTTGTAAAAGGGTGGGAGGTCGCCGATATCGAACAACCTGAATCGGCCCGTATGGCAGTGAAGTGGTTCGATGCGCAACTGAACAAAACACTTATTGAGATCGACGATTTATTCTCGAAATACCGTTTGTCGGAAGCGTTGATGGCTGTTTACAAACTTTTCTGGGACGAATTCTCTTCATGGTACCTCGAAATGGCTAAACCGGCTTATCAAAAACCGATTGACCGCACCACTTACGAGGCTACACTTGGTTTCTTCGATTCGTTGCTGAAGGTGTTACATCCGTTTATGCCATTTATCACTGAGGAACTCTGGCAAGCGCTTGAAGATCGCAAAGAAGGTGAAAGTATCATGGTGGTACTTCAGCCAAAAGCTACTGAAGTGGATGAAGCTTTGATTTTAAATTTTGAATATGCCAAAGAAATTATTGCCGGAATTCGTACCGTTCGTTTGCAGAAAAATATTCCGAATAAAGAAGTGTTGAGTTTGCAAATAATTCCAAGTGAGACCGCCACTCAAAGTGGCAGTCTCACTCAGTTCAATTCAGTGATTGCTAAGCTCGGAAATTTAGAAAAAATTGAAAAAACAAACGAAAAAGCTGCCGGTTCAGTTTCATTCCTTGTGGGAACAACAGAATTTGCTATTCCTATGGGTAGTTTAATCAATGCCGAAGAGGAAATTGCAAAAATGGAAGCAGAAATTGTTTATTACGAAGGTTTTATTGAGTCGGTAATGAAAAAACTCGGAAACGAACGTTTCGTGGCGAATGCAAAACCTGAAATTGTAGAGGCTGAACGCAAAAAGAAAACTGACGCCGAAAGCAAAATTGCTTCGCTGAAAGATGGAATTTTGGCGTTGAAGAAATAGAATCTAATAAAAAAGCAGACATTTGTAGTCTGTTTTTTTTGTGCTATGATCAACTATTTTGATAGGGTCGTTTATTACTCTTGTTGATTATTCTTATAATTCTTGTGATTTATAGCTCTCGTTGTACAATTTTCCTTGATAAGTGTTGCGTTGAGCAAGACGCTTGTCAACCCTCATAATAAACTCGAAGTTTTTAAGTCCCCATTCGGGTGAGATAACAAATCCGGGAGGTGACTGCGAAATCATACGTTCAATGGCGATTTTGGGGTTCAATAGCTCGATAAAGTCAATAACAAGATCGATATATTCGTCGGCAGTATAGAGTTTAAACCATTCGGGATGTTCGGCAT
>JAYFRI010000253.1:0-11289 GCA_034926015.1 Paludibacter sp.
AAAATAAAATTGTAGCACTTGCATCAGGAAACGATAGAGATGAGGGTAATGCATGGTTCGTAGGTAAACCTATGAATGTGATTTACGCAGCTAAGAAAATCGGATTGTGGCAGGAAGGTGATCCTTTTATGGATATACTTGAACCAGGAGGAAACGTAGGTATGATTAAAGTTGAATACCTTGGCGAGTATTACAAAGAGGGTGACGTTATACCAGCAGGTAGAAAAGTCGGAGATCCTGTAAGAGCAATGGATGGTGGCGGTAAAGACCGTCAGGTGATTGAAGTTGATCCTGACTTACAGGGAGGTTTCAATACAACTGTAGGATACAAAGGATTTGACTTAACAATGATTGGTTCTTTCAAAAGCGGAGGAATACTTGTAAGTTCGCTCTATTCAGCAAGTGGTTATCTTAATATGTTGTCAGGACGTAGAGGTAATGTGGATGTGGACTATTGGACACCCGAAAATACAGGTGCTACCTATCCAAAACCAGGTGGTATTATGAGTGGTGATAACCCTAAATATGGTAATACTTTAGCACTTTTCGATGCTTCGTACCTGAAAATACGTGCTCTTACTCTTGGTTATAGCTTCAATATGAAAGCAATCAAAGATCTTGGAGTACAAAGTTTAAGACTATATGCTACTGCTCAGAACCCATTTGTTTTGTTTGCGCCTTATACAAATGAAACTGGAATGGATCCGGAAACAAACTCTTATGGTGATGAAAATTCTGCCACTGGAGGTCTAGTAAGCAGACGTATTCTTACAGTTGGTGCTAATTCACCATCTACACGTAATTATATGGTTGGTTTTAGCTTAACATTTTAATAACTTTAAATAAAGATAATAATGAAAAAGATAAATATAAAAGTTTTGATGGGAGCAGTGATGATGTTGTTCCTGTCGGCCTGTAACGATATCTTGGTAGAGCAACCGCGTGCTACTTACGAACCCGGCTTTTTTACAACCAAGGAAGGTGTTCAGAGCGGATTGACCTCTATGTACGCTCATTTGCGTTACATTTACGGGCAAGGCTATTATTATAACATTACACTTACCGGTACCGATGAATATACATGGGCCAATAGTGCTGATGGAAACTTTAAAGATGCCGACATGACCAGTGGTGGTACTATGACACCATCTACTTCGCGTGCCGATGTACTTTGGAATACTGCATTCCCAAATATCAATACTGCCAGTGGTGTTATCGAAAATGCTGAAGCCGTAGGTTTGGCTCCTTCGTTGATTGCCGAAGCACGTTTTTTCCGTGCATTCGACTATTTCCAATTGGTACAAACTTTTGGTGGTGTACCTCTTGATTTAGGTGGAGGCGTTCTTAAATTTAATAAATCAACAGTGAGAACTTCAGTACGTAACACTGTACCCGAAGTGTACACAATTGGTATATTCCCTGATTTGAAACAAGCTATTATCGATCTTCCTGAAACTCCACGTATAGTAGGTGCAGCCACAAAAACTGTTGCACGTCTGTATTTGGCAAAGGCTTATCTTACTTATGCCTGGTGGTTGCAAAACCCAAACAATATCCCAACTTATCCTCAAACTGCACGTACAGATAAAGATGGAAAGGATGCTGCATGGTATTTCCAACAAGCATATGATGTAGCTACAGAAGCAATTGCTAATCCCGGATATGCAGGTTTACAGCCAACTTATTATAGAGTTCATTTGGCTCAGAACGATCGCAATAACGAAGTTTTATTACTTGCCGATCATACCAATGCCAGCGAACAGTATAATGGTGGAATCAGCTTCGGTTATGGTAACGGTGAAGCACCTGATAACTTTGCATCATGGATGGTGACACCTCAGATGGAAAATTTAAGAAGTGCCAAAAAAGCAGATGGAACAGATCTTATTAGTTCTGTTCAACGTGAAGCAGCTCAATGGGGTGGTCGTCCATGGACTCGTATGGCTCCTCCACAGGGTGTCTTTACAAAAACTTTTGCTGATAAAACCAACGATTCACGTTTTGACGGTACTTTCACAAGTGTTTACCGTGGTAACTGGACAAAGAATGCAAGTTTGTCATCTATTACTACTTTGTATAATGCTAACAATATGCCTGTTTCTCCGGGCGATGCTATTCTTACCTTCTTACCGGACGAATCACTGACAGCTGCACTTAGCTATACCACTGGTAAAAGTAATATCGGTGCAGGTGTTGTTGCCGGAAGAGCTGATTATGTAATTCCTCCATCAGGCATTAACCGTCAGTACTTCCCGGGACTTTGGAAAATCGGAACATATCGTACAGATAATGGTACCGGATTAGGAAGTCCTAATGGTAGTACCTGCCGTCCATTCGTTATTGCTAAATTCTCTGAACTTTTCCTTGTTGCTGCCGAAGCAGCAGTAAAAGGTGCAAACACAAAAGCCGTAACAGGGGCTTATGCTAACGATGGAACTGCAAGAGGTTTGGTGAATGTACTTCGTGCCAGAGCTGGTAAATGGAGCTATAGCAATGCCGAAAATAAAGTGAAAGTTGAAGACCACAGTGCTGAAATGATGGCAGCAACTCCTGCCACAATTGATGTTAATTACATTTTGGCTGAACGTTCTCGTGAGTTTTTCGGCGAAGGCTATCGTTGGTTCGACCTGGTACGTACTCAAAAATGGGAAGAAATTGCCGGTACTTACGAAATCGCTGAAACGGGTTCTCACACTCCTAAAACATTTAAACGTACAATCAATAAAGATATTCACTATTTACGCCCTATACCACAGGGTCAGATTGATAGATTGGATATGACTGCAGAAGAAAAAGCTGCTTATCAGAATCCTGGTTATTGATTATATTAATTAAACTTTGGCTGATTGGGATGGAACCAGTCGTTCGCATTCCCAATCAGCCATTTTTAGCTATTGATGTGTTTTCAGCAAATAATAACACATATAAAATTCAACAATTTACATGAAGGTTTTTAAACTCCGAATACTATTTACATTGATACTTCTTATGGCTGTTACCTTATTGGTAAATGGCGCTGATAAGAATATCCCGGGTTTCGTAGTTAAAAAGAATTCAACACAACTATTGGTCGACAATCAACCTTTTTTAATCCTTGGCGGAGAAACAGGAAATTCTGCTGCTTCGGATATAAGCGAGATGAACACATGGTGGCCAAAAATAAAAAACATGAACCTGAACACAATACTTGTTCCGGTTTATTGGGAACTTACCGAACCTGTAGAAGGAAAATTCGACTTTAGCCTCGTCGATAACATGCTAAAACAGGCAAGAAATCACGACATTAAATTAGTCTTGTTGTGGTTTGGAAGCTGGAAAAACAGCATGTCGTGTTACGCACCCGCCTGGGTGAAACTGGATGACAAACGATTCCCGCGTACGTTAGACAGAAACGGCAACCCTGCCGAAATTTTAAGTGCATTCAGCAACCAAACGCTCAATGCCGACATGAAAGCCTTTAAAGCGCTTATGGCTTATCTCAAAACCAACGATTCGGACGATCGCACAGTGATAATGGTGCAAGTGGAGAATGAAATAGGCCAACTTCCCGAAGCCCGCGATTATTCGGTCGATGCTAACAAGGCTTTTCGGATGGAAGTACCATCTCAACTAATTGATTATCTTAATAAAAATAAATCCATTCTTCTTCCTCACATAAAAGATGTATGGGCTAAAAACGGATACAGACAAAACGGAAACTGGGAAACAGTTTTTGGTAAAGGACTTGCAACTGACGAAATTTTTACAGCATGGCATTATGCCATGTTTGCCAACAAGGTAGCTCAGGCCGGAAAGACGGAATATAATTTGCCAATGTTTGTGAATTGTGCTCTGAACCGCCCTAATGTTGACCCGGGCAAATACCCAAGTGGAGGGCCATTGCCACATTTGATAAATATATGGCAAGCAGCTGCTCCAAATATCGACATGTTATCACCCGATATTTATCACGGTGACTTCAGGCACTGGTGTCAGCAATACAATGTGTTAGAAAATCCCGTGTTTATTCCCGAAATTAAATTGGAAGAGCAAAATGCTTCACAGGTTTTTTATGTGATAGGGCGTCATAAATCGCTTGGTTTTTCTCCGTTTTCAATTGAGTCGGCATCGGATGAAACCGGAGGTGCTTTGAAGAAAAGTTATCAAATTATTGATGACCTGTCTGATATGATATTGGCCGACCCCACCAAAACTAATGGTGTATATCTCGATAAAGAACATAAAACCGATACAATTGAAATTGGCGATTATCAAATCATTGTATCACATGTTTTTACACTGCCATGGGGTGATGGGGCAAAAGCCGAAACCTGGACGCAAGCCGGTTGTATTATTATTGAAAATCAACCCGGTGAGTTTTGGATAGGAGGTACGAGTGTGGTATGTACGTTCCGGAACATAAAAAAAACGGCACTTACTACCGGGCTTTTGTCGGTCGATGCATGCAAAAAGGATGGTAACAGTTGGATTTACAAAAGACTTAACGGAGACCAAACGCATCAGGGTCGTCATATGCGTATTTCTTCAGGAGAATGGGAGATTCAACGTATTCGCCTTTATGATTATAAATGAATAAATATCAATATGTTAAAATGTTTTTTAAATGTATTTTAAAAATAGATTGTATTATAAAGTAAACTTATATTTAATTTAAAAATTCACACAAACATGAAATCAGACTCACAGAAAGTGTCATTTGTTGAAAAGGTGGGCTATAGTCTGGGTGACTTAGCTGCAAACTTAGTATTTCAAACGCTAATTACCTATTTAGCTTATTTTTATACAGATATCTATGGATTAAAAACCAATGATGCATCAATTGTGATGCTTGTAGTGGGTTTAACGGCCGCATTTCTTTTCAATCCTCTTATTGGTGTTTTGGCCGATCGTACTAGTTCAAAATGGGGAAAATTTCGCCCATGGATTTTGTACACGGCCATTCCATTAGGAGTTGTTGCTTTTCTGGCATTTTCTACACCTCATTTCGAATATAAAGGAAAATTAATTTACGCCGCAGTAACTTATACTCTTCTTTTGCTTTTATATGCTTCAAGTAATCTTCCTTACTCTGCACTGAGTGGAGTTATTACCGGCGACATGGGTGAGCGAAATAGTATTTCTTCGTATCGCTTTGTGGCAGTTACATTTGCACAGTTTTTTGTTCAGGTGTTTATGCTTCCGATTATTGAAGCTGCTGGTAAAGGCGACAAAGCTGTTGGTATCGAAATAGTGATGTCGTGGTTAGCAATAATTGGATCAGTTATGTTGCTTATCACTTTTTTTACAACAAAAGAGCGCATTGTTCCACGTCCGGAGCAAAAATCAACTCTAAAAGAAGATTTAACCGATTTGTCGAAAAACCGTCCATGGTTGATTATGTTACTACTTACTGTGCTGGTATTTATTACATTGGCCATGAAGGGTGGATCGTATGTTTATTATTTTAATAATTTCGTTGATAAGCCTGCATTGGCACAGTTCATAAGTCCTGTGATTGATTCATTCAATAGCATGGGAATTAACTTCTTCGGTACCGATCCCGTTTCAGCTGGTTTTGGCTTGTTCAATGCGGGAGGAATTATTTTCATGATTGTGGGTATTTCGTTCTCGAAAAGATTAGCCGATAAATTTGGTAAACGTGATGTGTATAAATATGGTTTGATCGTTGCTACAATATTTATATTGATCTTTTATTTTTTCAAACCAGAAAACATTTTCTTGATGTTTTTGTCTCAGATACTACATGGCTTATCTTATGGGATAACAATTCCAATTCTTTGGGCTATGATTGCCGACGTTGCCGATTATTCAGAATGGAAAACAAACCGCAGAGCAACGGCTATCATCTTTTCAGCAATGATGGTAGGTTTAAAAACAGGTTTATCGGTAGGTGGTGCTTTGGTAGCATGGATTTTAGGTATGTACGGTTATATTCCGAAAGAAAGCGGAATTGATGGTCAGGCGATTATTCAGCCAGATACTGTAGCCGAAGGATCACGATTATTAGTGAGTATTTTTCCTTCCATACCGTTTCTGATTGGGGCAGGCTTACTTTTCTTTTATGTGATCGATAAAAAAATGGAAACAAAAATCGAGACAGAACTGAAAGTAAGAAGAGAAAAGAATAGAAAAGAATAGTGATTAATCTGTTGATATTTATATGTATAATTAAATAATAAGAATTGTAAAACGAGAATTAAGAATGAAGACACCTAAGTATTTAGTGCCCAATTTATATACTGCCGATCCTTCGGCTCATGTATTTAACGGAAAAATATACATTTATCCATCACACGATATCGAATCGGGTATACCCGAAAATGACAATGGCGATCATTTTGATATGCGCGATTATCACGTTTTTTCGATGGAAAGTATCGATGGCGAAGTAACCGATCATGGTGTAGTACTCGATGTAAAAGATATTCCGTGGTCTGGACGCCAGTTATGGGCGCCCGACGTAGCTTGTAAAGACGGAAAGTATTATTTGTATTTCCCGCTAAAAGATAAAAACGATATTTTCCGCATTGGTGTGGCAGTGAGCGATAAACCAGAAGGTCCGTTTGTGCCTGAAAGCGATCCTATTAAAGGTAGTTTTACTATTGATCCTGCTGTTTTGAATGACAACGATCAGGATTATTTCATATATTTTGGTGGATTGTGGGGGGGGCAATTGCAACGTTATCGCAATAACAAAGCCATCGAAAATCCACACGAACCGGCAGATGATGCAGATGCTTTATGTTGCCGCGTAGCTAAGCTAAGCGATGATATGCTGCAATTTGCAGAAGAACCACGCGATGTACTTATTTTGGACGAAAACGGAGAGCCACTGAAGGCAGGTGACCATAACCGTCGTTTTTTCGAAGGTCCATGGATGCATAAATACAATGGTAAATATTATTTCTCCTATTCAACCGGAAATACACACCGTCTTTGTTATGCAATAGGCGACAATCCTTATGGTCCGTTTACATATGCCGGCGTACTTCTTACACCTGTGGTTGGTTGGACAACGCATCATTCTATTGTTGAATTTAAGGGGAAATGGTATCTTTTCCATCACGACAGTGTTCCATCGGGTGGTAAAACCTGGTTGCGAAGCATAAAAGTGGTTGAGATTGAGTACAATGAAGATGGTACCATTAAAACAATCGATGGAGGAGGTGAATAAGCCTTCGTAAGTAGAATTGCTATTTGTGGATTAGAACCAGTTGTATTTGTCATGCTGAAAAGAATGAAAAGGTCAATTGTTAGAGATATTGTATTCATCCTGCTTTTTTCATTTGGATTACCTGCTTTTGCCACTGTTCGTCTGCCGAAACTTATTTCGGACGGTATGGTGCTTCAGCGTGATGCAAAGGTGAGAGTTTGGGGTTGGTCATCGCCCGCCGAAAAGGTAACCGTTAATGTTGCTGGTAATCAATATAAATGTGTTGCTAATAAGGCTGGTGAATGGTCGGTTCAGCTTCGTCCGCAAAAGGCGGGAGGCCCTTACAGTATCGAAATCGAGGGACAAAATAATGCAATAAAAATAAATAATGTTCTTTTTGGCGATGTATGGTTGTGCTCTGGTCAGTCCAATATGGAATTGCCTATGCGCAGGGTGAAGCCGCTTTACGAAAGTGAGATTCAGAATGCAAATAATTCAAATATTCGCTATTTTGCTGTTCCCCAGAAATATAATTTAAAATATCCTGAAAATGATTATTCATCAGGTAGTTGGCAGGACGTGAATACTGCAACTATTCTGAGCTTTTCGGCTGTACCCTATTTTTTCGGTAGTGAATTATATAAGAAATATGGTGTGCCTATTGGATTAATAAATGCCAGTTTGGGTGGTTCTCCCATACAGTCATGGATGAGTGAGGAGGCGCTTGCAGCGTTACCTCACTATCTGAACGATGCTATAAAATATCGCGACGACAAATTAATTAAGGACACTGAAGATGCCGAAAATAAAAAAGTGAACGATTGGTATGCCGAAGCCAACAGAAAAGATGCCGGTCAAGCAGAAGATTGGAAACTTCCTGCTTTTGATGATAGCGACTGGTCAACGATGCATATTCCCGGTTTTTGGAGCGAAACATCCGTCGGAAATACAAATGGTGTAGTTTGGTTCAGGCGTCAATTCGACATCACAAAAGAAGATGCTGGTAAAGCTGCTTTTTTGAACCTGGGACGCATAGTTGATGCTGATTCAGTTTTTATAAATGGAAAGTTTGTAGGCAATGTAACTTACCAATATCCACCACGTTGGTACAATGTTCCCGAAAATTTATTGGTCGAAGGGAAGAATACAATTGCCGTTCGTATTGTTAGTAATTCAGGCAAAGGTGGATTTGTACCCGATAAGCCTTACGAACTGACAATAGCAAATACAGTAATTGACTTAAAAGGAGTATGGAAGATGAGGTTAGGCTGTTCGATGCCACCAACTCCGGGAACTACTTTTTTCGTTGGAAACCAATGGGTTTATACAACGGTATGATTGCACCTTTACTTCAGTATAATAAAAAAGGAGTTATTTGGTATCAGGGCGAATCGAATACAAGTCAGCCCTACGAATATGCAAAGCTTTTGCCAACAATGATTACGAGCTGGCGCAAAAGTTTTGATCAGAAAAAATTGCCTTTTATTTATGCGCAGTTACCAAACTTTATGGAAACTAATGTCGAGCCGACAGAGAGTAGTGATTGGGCTGTGTTCAGGGAAATGCAAACCAAAACATTGTCGGTTCCTGCAACTGCTATGACTGTGAATATAGATTTAGGCGACTGGAACGACATTCATCCCATGAACAAAAAAGATGTATCGCACCGATTGGCGTTGGCTGCTCAAAAAATTGCTTACAATGACCGTAATGTAGTATTTCCCGCTCCGTTGTACAAATCGATGAAAGTAAAAGGGAATAAAGTAGAACTCAGTTTTTCAAACACAGGGAAAGGACTAATTGCTAAAAACGGAAAAGAACTGAAACATTTCGCCATTGCAGGTGCCGACAAAAAGTTTGTGTGGGCAAAAGCTCAAATAAAAGGAGCAAAAGTAATTGTTTGGAATGATGAAGTTTATAAACCAGTTGCAGTGCGTTATGCCTGGGCCGATAATCCAGAAGGAGCAAATCTGACTGATACAGAAGGCAACCTTGTTTCACCTTTCAGAACTGATAGCTGGTAAGCTCAAAATACATTATCATGAATGTGTTTTAACTGTTTTATGATCAGATATATAGCTTGTTCTTCGTTGTAAACTATCCAAAATATAGTATCGGTTAAAATAAAAAAGGAATTTCCCCATTAAAAAAGAAAATCGTTTTTTTTAGGTAAGACTGCTTTTTAATGCCTAATAGTTTAGGATAAACTCATTTTAAATTTTATATTTGTATCAGAATTTCTCAGGAATGAGGAATGAAACCTTTTTCTATCTTAGATGCTAATATGAAAACCAAAATAATACTCTCCTTTCTGTGTCTGTCCATCATTCATATTTATTCTGCCAATGAAAAATTTCACAGTATTAATACTGACTATGGAATTTCTATGCGCGAAACAAGCTCCATTTGCAGCGATAACTTAGGCTTTATCTGGACATCTTCGAAAACAGGTGTATTAAGAATTTCGGACGGCGATGCCCGCATTTATCAACTTCCTTACAGAACCGCAGATGTTATAAACGTAAAACTTGCTATTCAAAACAATGTTTTGTATGCATACTCAAACAATGGTCAGTTGTTTTTGTATGACGAAATTTTTGATAAATTTATTATGAAGGCAGATCTGAGACAGTTGCTGAATAATAACTATTTCCTTGTGCATGAAATGTTGTTCGACGAAAATGGGTTTCTTTGGATTGCCAGCTCATCGGGATTGTACCATTACAAAGACGACAAGTGTAAATTAATAAGCGCCGAAAGCGTGGATTGCAAAAGCCTGGTGAAATTAGATAAAAATCATTTGTGCTATTTTTATCTAAATAAAATTGTTCGGATCAATACTGATACTTACAAAACGAATATCATTTATAAAGATTCGAAGTTAAAGACAATTCATCTTTCAGAACTATTTTACGATAACGAAAAATCAAGACTTTGGATAGGAACAGTGTCCGAAGGTCTTTATTATTTCGATCTCCGGAACAAAATATTGAATAAGGCCCCTATATCGAATTTTCCCGGACAACCCATTCAGGCAATTGAAGTAAACAACCGGGAATCAATACTGGTAGGTATCGATGGTCAGGGCGTATGGGAATTAAGCAGAGATGGATCGAAAGTACTAAAAATACACAAAGAAGATGTTGATAATCCTCAATCTCTTCAAGGCGATGGTGTATACGATATTTATTGCGATAAAAATAAAAGAGTCTGGGTGGCTACTTACAGTGGCGGACTTTCATACTACGATCAGAAATTGCCTTTGATTGAGAGAATCTCTCATCAGATGAATGTTCAGAACTCGCTGTCGAACAATAATGTAAATAAAGTAATAGAAGATAAAAAAGGAAACCTTTGGTTTGCAACTGATAACGGGATAAGTCGTTGGGACAGGACGAAGAATAGTTGGAAAACCTTTTATCAGAATAAACAGGACCAGGCGCAGGTTTTTTTGGCTCTGGCCGAAGATAATTCAGGGAATATATGGGCAGGCACTTATTCCTCAGGTGTTTATGTGCTCGAAGCAGAAACCGGCCGCGAAATAAAACACTATAGACAAGGAGGCTCAGGAGATGGGTTTTCGGGAAACTTTATCTTTGACATTTTTAAAGATAGCGATGGTGATATGTGGATAGGAGGTGTTCAGGGTGATTTGTTTTATTACAATAGTAAAACAAAATTATTTAGAAAATGTACACCTCAGCCTGTAAAAGCAATTGTAGAATTGACACCGGGGAAATTGCTTTTGGCTTGTACATACGGTTTGTTGCTCTACGACAAAGCAAAAAACAGTATGGAGATTTTATTTCAGGGCTATACTTTGCACGACGTTTTGGTGGATAACCGGTACGTTTGGGTGGCAACTTCCGGCGATGGTTTGCTTAGGTATAATATTAACAATAAGGATATTAGAAAAATAACAACCGATGATGGATTGCCATCGAACTATATCAATAGTGTTATTAGCAGCAAAGGACATCTGTGGTTAGGAACCGAAAGCGGTCTTTGCAGACTCAGTTCTGATGAAGACGATAAAATTAAAGTATCTACTTTTTATTCGTTGTCGAACATTGCCTTCAATGTAGGTGCTAAGTATAAACTTGTGAACGGAGATTTAATGTTTGGTTCATCAAGAG
>JAYFRI010000204.1:0-5854 GCA_034926015.1 Paludibacter sp.
TATCGAAAATAAATTAGACGGACGTGGAAATTATACGCTCGGTATTACCGAACAAATCATTTTCCCTGAAATTAATATCGAAGCTGTTTCTCGCATGTTAGGTATGAACATTACATTTGTAACTACAGCCAACACTGACGAAGAAGGATTTGCTTTGTTAAAGGAATTTGGATTACCATTTAAGAAAAACTAATCAGAGAGATATACAATGGCAAAAGAATCAATGAAAGCCCGTGAGGTGAAAAGAGCCAAACTGGTAGCAAAATTCGCTGCAAAACGTGAAAGTTTAATCGCCGAGGGTAATTATGAAGGTCTCCAGGCTTTACCAAAGAATGCATCACCGGTGCGTTTGCACAACCGTTGCAAAATTACCGGCCGTCCTAAAGGATACATGCGTCAGTTCGGAATTTCACGTATTCAGTTCCGCGAAATGGCTTCGAAAGGTTTAATTCCGGGAATTAAGAAAGCAAGCTGGTAAACACATTTACTATTTCTTTTACCATTTCGATGGTGAATTTAAATAGTAAATGCTGAATTATTATATATAGTAAATTTTATAAATATTGTCCCGGCACTCGGGATCAATTTAAAAAAACAATTTTATGACAGATCCAATCGCAGATTATTTAACCCGATTGAGGAATGCTATTAAAGCGAACCACCGCGTGGTTGAAATTCCTGCATCGAACTTAAAGAAAGAAATGACCCGCATTCTTCACGAAAAGGGTTATATTCTTAATTACAAATTTGTTGAGGACGGAGTTCAAGGTTCTATTAAAATAGCCTTGAAATACGATCCGGTAAACAAAGTGAATGCAATCAAGAAATTGATTCGTATTTCTACCCCAGGTCTCCGTCAGTATGTTGGCCACAAAGATATGCCACGCGTATTGAATGGTTTGGGTATTGCAATTCTTTCTACATCGAAAGGTGTAATGACCAACAAAGAGGCAGCCGACTTAAATATTGGTGGTGAAGTTATTTGTTACATTTATTAATAGGAGGAAAGTAAAATGTCAAGAATAGGAAAATTACCCATTAGCATTCCTGCTGGAGTAACAATAAAAGTAGAAGACACACTTGTGACAGTGAAAGGTCCTAAAGGCACACTGACCCAGGAAATAAATCCAAATATAACAGTTTCGGTTGATGCTAATGTTTGTACAGTAACACGTCCGGACGATGAAAAAGCTAACCGTTCGATGCACGGTCTGTACCGTTCATTGATTCAAAATATGGTGATTGGAGTTTCAGAAGGTTATCAAAAGAAATTAGAACTGGTTGGGGTCGGTTACCGTGTATCTAACCAAGGTCAGGTTTTAGAGCTTGCTTTAGGTTATACTCACAATATCTTTTTAGGTTTACCTGCCGAAATTAAGGTAGAAACCAAAAGCGAACGTAACCAGAATCCATTGATCTTGCTCGAAAGTGCAGACAAACAATTAATTGGACAGGTTTGCGCAAAAATACGTTCATTCCGCAAACCAGAACCATACAAAGGAAAAGGTGTACGTTTTGTGGGTGAAGTTGTTCGCCGCAAAGCAGGTAAATCTGCAGGTAAAAAATAATTTACGTAAACTTGTGAAATTATGACAACAAATTTAGATAGAAGAACCAGAATAAAAGCACATATCCGCCACAAAGTGTCGGGTACTGCCCTTAAACCACGTTTGACGGTTTTCAGAAGCAATACACAAATTTACGCTCAGTTAATTGACGACGTAAACGGAAAAACTTTAGCTTCAGCCTCTTCACTTGGTTTGAAAGATAAAGTGAATAAAATAGAACAGGCTGCCAAAGTAGGTGCATTATTAGCTAAAGTAGCTATGGAAGCCGGAATCACAGAAGTGGTATTTGACCGTAACGGTTATTTGTACCACGGTAGAGTTAAACAATTAGCTGACGCTGCTCGCGAAGCGGGTCTTAAATTTTAATAAAGCAAGGCAACGAATATGAATAAAGTAAAAACGACCAACGATCTGGAATTAAAAGACAGATTAGTAGCTGTAAATCGTGTTACAAAAGTAACCAAAGGTGGACGTACCTTCAGTTTTTCGGCTATTGTTGTGGTAGGAAATGAAGATGGAATAGTAGGTTGGGGACTCGGTAAAGCAGGTGAAGTTACAGCTGCTATTGCTAAAGGAACTGAAGCTGCTAAAAAGAACCTTATTAAAGTGCCTGTGCTCAATGGAACCATTCCTCACGAACAGTTAGCTAAATTTGGTGGTGCTCAGGTTTACATTCAGCCTGCATCGCAAGGTACAGGAGTAAAAGCAGGTGGTGCAATGCGCGCTGTGCTCGAAAGTGTTGGTGTAACTGATGTATTAGCAAAATCAAAAGGTTCATCAAACCCACATAATCTTGTTAAAGCAACAATAGTTGCTCTGGGTGAATTGCGTGATGCACATACTGTGGCTCAAAACCGTGGTGTTTCTCTTGATACAGTGTTTAACGGATAAAAAGTAAAAATTATGGCAACAATAAAAATTAAACAAGTTCGTAGTAAAATCAAATCTCCAAAAACTCAGAAATTGACTTTGGAAGCATTAGGTTTGAAAAAAATGAATGCCGTAGTTGAACACGAAGCAACCCCCCAGATTTTGGGAATGGTTGCTAAAGTGAAACACTTGGTTGAGGTGATAAAATAATATTATTCTAAGACTCTTTAAATAAAAAGATATGAATTTAAATAATTTAACCCCTGCAGTAGGCTCTGTTAAAACTCGTAAGAGAATTGGTCGTGGTACCGGTTCTGGTTTAGGCGGCACTTCTACAAAAGGGCACAAAGGTCAGAAATCACGTTCAGGTTATTCCAAGAAAATTGGTTTTGAAGGTGGTCAGATGCCAATTCAACGTCGTTTACCAAAATTCGGTTTTAAAAACGTTAACCGTGTTGAATACAAAGCTATCAATATCGAAACACTCGAAGCTCTTGCACTTAGTGCAAAACTTTCAAAAATTGGATTGTCTGAATTGCGCGAAGCTGGTTTCCTTTCGAAAACAGCTTTAGTAAAAATTTTGGGCAAAGGTGTTTTGACAACTAAAATTGATGTTGAAGCTAACGCATTTTCTAAATCGGCCGAAGAAGCAATAGTAGCCGCAGGTGGAACCGTAGTAAAATTATAATCGCATGAAATTCATAGAGACACTTAAAAATATCTGGAAAATCGAAGACCTACGTAGTCGATTGTTAACAACAATTCTGTTTGTTTTAATTTATCGTTTTGGTTCTTTCATCGTTCTTCCGGGTATTGACCCAACCGCGTTGACAGCGTTAAAATCTCAAACCAGTGGTGGTTTATTGGCATTGTTGGATATGTTCTCTGGAGGTGCGTTTGCCAATGCATCGGTTTTTGCATTGGGTATAATGCCTTACATTTCGGCTTCGATTGTAATACAATTACTTACAATTGCAGTTCCATATTTTCAAAAAATGCAACGTGAAGGCGAAAGTGGTCGTCGCAAAATGAATCAGTATACCCGTTACCTGACTGTAATTATCCTGCTTTTGCAGGGTCCTTCATACTTAATTAATTTAAGTGTGCAGTTAGCTCAGGCAGGTTCGGCTTTGCCAAGCGGTTTTTGGTTCACTGCTTCAACCACGCTTATTCTTGCCGGTGGTAGTATGTTTGTAATGTGGCTGGGTGAGCGTATCACCGATAAAGGAATAGGTAACGGTATTTCGTTTATCATCCTTGTTGGTATTATTTCCCGTTTCCCCGGAGCTGTAATTAAAGAATTTGCTTCTCGCTTAACCGATGCCGGTGGTGGATTGGTTATGTTCCTTGTTGAAGTTGTATTCTTGTTGCTCGTTATTGCGGCTTCAATTATGCTGGTTCAGGGAACACGCAAAATTCCTGTACAGTATGCAAAACGCGTAGTTGGTAACAAACAATATGGTGGAGTACGTCAGTATATCCCTCTGAAAATTAATGCTGCAGGTGTAATGCCTATCATTTTTGCTCAGGCAATTATGTTTATTCCTATTACATTGGCTGGTTTTACTCATTCAGAAGCTGTAAATACTTTTGTAGGTGCTTTTATGAATAACAATGGTTTTTGGTACAATCTTGTGTTTGGTTTGCTGATTATTGCGTTTACGTATTTTTATACTGCAATAACTATAAATCCAACTCAGATGGCTGAAGATATGAAACGCAATAACGGATTTATTCCAGGTATCAAACCCGGAAAACGTACTGCCGAGTATCTTGATGAAATCATGTCGCGTATCACTTTGCCTGGATCTATCTTTTTAGCAATTGTGGCGATTATGCCTGCATTTGCAAAATTGCTAGGTATAAACGAAGCATTTGCCCAATTTTTCGGTGGAACTTCATTGTTAATCCTGGTGGGTGTTGTGCTTGATACACTGCAACAAATTGAAAGTCACCTTTTGATGCGCCATTATGATGGACTGTTGAAATCGGGAAGAATAAAAGGACGTTCGGGCGGAGCTTCTGCCTACTAATAAACGATTGAATGATTTTTTTAAAAACTGATGAAGAGATTGAATTGCTCCGAACCAGTAACCAAATAGTAGCAAAGACATTAGGCGAAATTGCTAAAATAATTGCACCGGGCGTAAGCACGATGCAATTAAACAATCTTGCAGATGAATTTATCAGGGACAATGGAGGTATTCCTAATTTTTTAAATTACGGCGGTTTTCCATATTCCATTTGTGCTTCTGTAAACGAACAGGTAGTACATGGTTTCCCCTCTGATAAAGTAATTTTAAAAGATGGTGATATAATTTCGGTTGATTGTGGAGTGTTAATAAACGGATTTAACGGTGACTCGGCTTATACCTTTTGTGTGGGAGAAGTGAAACCTGAAATCGTAAGTTTATTAAAAACAACAAAAGAATCTCTGTACAAAGGTATAGAGATGGCAGAAGAAGGAAAAAGGATCGGTGATATAGGTAATGCGGTGCAGACTTATTGCGAAGAAAGAGGTTACTCTGTAGTTCGCGAAATGGTTGGTCACGGTGTAGGCCGAAAGTTGCATGAATCTCCCGAAGTACCTAATTACGGAAAAAAAGGCAACGGTGTGATGCTAAAGTCAGGTATGACAATAGCTATCGAACCAATGATCAATCTTGGAAGCCGACATTTGGTTTTCGAAAAAGATGGTTGGACCACCCGCACTCTCGATCGTAAACCTTCTGCTCACTTTGAACACTCAGTAGCTATCAGACGGGGAAAAGCGGACATTTTATCGAGTTTTGAATATATAGAAAAAGTTTTAGGCAACAAAGCAATATAATTTATGGCCAAACAAGCAGCAATTGAACAAGACGGAACAATTATCGAAGCATTATCTAATGCCATGTTTCGTGTCGAACTGGAAAACGGTCACGTTATAACAGCTCATATTTCCGGTAAGATGCGTATGCATTATATTAAAATCTTACCCGGTGATAGAGTAAAAGTTGAAATGTCGCCTTACGATTTATCTAAAGGAAGAATTTCGTTCCGATACAAGTAAATTGACAGTCGACAATTGAAAGTTGACAGTTGATTGTTGAAATGAATAAAAAACAACACAACAATAAAATATTTTCATTATGAAAGTAAGAGCATCTGTAAAAAAGCGCACCGACGATTGTAAAATCGTTCGCCGTAAAGGCCGCTTGTACGTAATTAACAAAAAGAACCCAAAGTACAAACAACGTCAGGGTTAATTAAAATATAATAAGCAAAATAAAGTAAGTTTATGGCTATAAGAATTGTCGGAGTAGATTTACCCCAGAATAAACGTGGGGAAGTTGGATTGACTTATATCTACGGAATAGGTCGCAGTAATGCAAAAAAGATTTTAGAAGAAGCTGGTGTTGACATCAACATCAAGG
>JAYFRI010000255.1:0-41281 GCA_034926015.1 Paludibacter sp.
GTTTTTACTAAGTCGTAAAACTAAAAATAAACAGAATTATTGACATGACCTAATGCATCAAAATCGTTGAACCGCAGCTGAATGGGTGTAATATGTTTAAATTTAATTGTATCCATCTTCCTTTTTTTCAAATTTTGCACAAAGATACATATTCATTTTTTGAACCTCTGCTTTTTAATGCTAAAATCAATCTGCGATCTGCAATATTATATTATCAGAAGTTGTAATTTATACCTCCGTGAAAATTAAATCCGGGCATTGGATAACCATAATTAATTTGATATGTTTGGTTCAATATATTGTTCTCAACAATAAATAGTTGAAGATTTTTAATAGGAGTGCAGGATATGCGGGCATTCAGCAACAAATAATCACCCTGAACTATTTGGGGCACAACAGAAGTATAAAGCCTTTCGATATACTGAGCATTCATACTGACATTCCAGATTTGATGAGTTAAATGAATCCCAAGATTTAATTGTTGACGCGGAGCCGCCAAAACAGCAGTCGACAGATCGAGGTAGCTATAATTTGCATTTAACATTATATTTTTGTCCACTTTCAATCGGGCTGAAAATTCAACACCCTGATTGTCAAACGAACCCACATTCTGACGTTTTGTATTTGGGTACTGACCTACCACCTGAATTATATTATTTCCCTTTACCTTATAGGTCGTCAGTTCGATGTTCAATCGGCGGTTCATAAAGGTCTGCAGCCAGCTTAATTCGTAATTCACCATTCTTTCGGGCAATAAATCTGCATTTGGAGCATAAAGATAAAGTTCCATAATGGTAGGATTACGAAATCCTTTCGATGCATTGAATTTGAAAGTTGTATTTTCGGTAGGATAATACGAAATTCCTCCCATCGGCACCAACTCTTTGCCATATCCTGAATTATTCTCCAAACGCAATCCTGCACTTAGCGTTAGCTTTTCGAATATATTTTGCTGTGCATAAGCATATACTGCAATTTCGTTGACTGTTAGCAACGAATCTTTATATTTTGTCTGATTTACAATGCCACCATACTGCTTAAAATCAACACCACCTGTAACCAATGTACCTGTGACAAATTTGTAGGTTTGATACAACATAGCGCCACTGTTACGATCGGTTGAATGAAATCCGTCAGAAAGTGTGTGTTCACCAAAATTTCGATACACCTTAAATGCGCCTTGCAATTTATCAAATTTATTCTCGAGCGTAGCCGATGCTTTTCCTCTTAAAATATCGATATTAAATGCTGCCGGTTTATGAATGGGGCCGTTATCGTTGGCATTGAATTTGGCAACACTGGCATCGATGGTAAGATTAAAATGCTCATCAAAAGCATAACCTGCTTTTACAAGTCCATTCATAATCGAGAAATCGGTATTGGCACGAGTTCCATCGGTGTAGTCGTGATTAGCCGAAGCCAAAATACTGACTTTGTTTTTCTTATAACCAATAGCGCCATAGTATTTTTGTGTATTGTACATACCGTATGCACCTCCAACACTTCCACTGATACCTTCTTTATTATTTTTTCGGGTAATAATGTTAATAACACCACCCATAGCATTAGAGCCATATAAAAAAGAACCGGGTCCACGAATAATTTCTACTTTAGCCACATCCGAGGCCACATAGGCATCTGGTAGCGGATGACCAAAAATACCCTGATATTGCGGATGACCATCGATCAGCACCAATATTTCAGTATTCGGCGCTCCTCCAATTCCACGCAGGGTCATTCCTCCCGAACCTCCTGTCGACACTCCAAATCCCAGCACGTTACGCTGTGTTACAAAAATTCCGGGAACATAAGCATTTAGCGTAGTCAACACATTGATATTTCCTGTATTCTCTATTTCCTGTTTTGATATTTGAGAAACCGAAATTGGCACCACTTTTCTTGAAATCTCTACTTTCGATCCTGTAACAACGACTTCATCTAATTGTACAGAATCTTTTGTTGTTGTCTGCGCCAACATTTGCATCCCGATCATAGAGAATGCCATCAAAAAGTGAATTTTCTTCATTTAAATTATTACTACGTGTTATTATTTATCTATTTCGTGTTACCTGTTATTCAAAAAAATTAATCTACTTTGCTCATTATCAATTTACCGTGTTCAATTCCCTTCACACCAATCAATTGATCAGCAAAATTAGTGAGGCGGTGCGACTCACCTTTCACCGCAACAACTTCAAGAATTTTATCGGCTGTTATATAAAAACTCTGAGTAGAAAGAATTAGCTCAGTCTCATTCTTTTTTATTTCGGCCAGTCGGGCTGCAATATCCGTTTTATGAAAATGATACCTGAGAATAATAGCTCCAGCAACAATATTATTGCATTTCCATTTCTTTTCCACCAAATTTTTTTCGATAAGTTGGCGTATGGCTTGCGATCTGTTCGGGAATTTATTCTCCAGAACATAAGCATCCAGGGCTTTCAACAAATCGTTTTCGAGCGATACTCCGAAACGCGCTACAGGCATAGTTTTAGTTTTAAAAAAAATTGACTTTGCAAATATAAGGGATTTTCTCACAAACTCAACCCGATTCAACTCATAATCATAAAAAAAACACTAAACACATCATAATTTTGATATACATATAATTAGCTCACATTAACGCATTGTTAAAGCTTTCTGAAAATCGTTTTTTAAAATTTTGTCCTGAATATTTTTGTGGATTTAAAATCAATTATTACCTTTGCAACATTGTTTCATTTGAATAAACATTACAAATACAATGACTGCAACTGACGTTTTAAGACATCATAATATAAAAAAAACAGCAGGACGAATAGCCATAATCAAAGCCTTACAGGAAAAATGCTGTCCACTTTCCGAGAACGAAATCAAAGAGTTAATGCTCGAATCGTATGACCGGATTACCTTTTACCGCAATATTCACACCTTATCGTCGGCAGGCATTATTCATAAAATAGTTGTGGATAACACCCTGATTCGCTATGGCTTAAACTGCTGCGAAAGCACGCATGAGCACAATGTACACAAAAACAACCATGCTCATTTTTATTGCGAGACATGCCATTCGGTAGTGTGTTTACAGGAAATTAAAATTCCTGACTTCAGCTTGCCTCAAGGCTTTGTGTCGGCCGATAGCGACATCATCATTAAAGGAAAATGCGAGAAATGCAATCATTGACAATCAAAATCTTATTTGTTTTTTTCGTCTCTATAGTCCCTGTTACCGAAGCTGCAGCCCAAACTGCCCACAAACTTTCGGGTGTAATCACCGACGAGTTTAATCATCCGCTTTTGGGTACCACTGTGCAACTAATGAATACGCAGAAAGGAACAACTACCGACCGGCACGGTGCTTTCATTTTTAATAATTTAGACGAAAACACCTATATCATAAAATATTCTTTTTTAGGTTACAGCACTATTGTGGATACTGTTTTTCTGAATTCGGACAAAGAAATCAGCATTAGACTATATCCCGAAAACAAGAAATTGAGCGAACTTACAGTAAAAGGCAATCGCCTCACAATGAGCAGTGCCAATAACACACTTTCGCTCGAAGTGGCCGACAAGGCTTTTTTGCAGAAGAACACAGCCGGAAGTCTGATGCAAAACCTGAGCCGCTTGCCGGGCGTTGGCTCAATGGACATTGGTTCAGGCCAATCGAAACCAGTGATTCGCGGACTTGGATTCAATCGCGTGGCGGTGGCCGAAAACGGTATCAAGCATGAAGCACAGGAATGGGGCGCAGATCATGGACTTGAAATTGATCAGTTTTCGGTGGAACGTGTGGAAGTAATAAAAGGCCCGGCTTCGCTTATGTATGGCGCTAATGCGATTGGTGGTGTGATTGATCTGAAACAAATTGCAACTCCTGTGCGAAACAGCTCGGGCGGCGATGTGTTGCTTCACGGACAAACCAATAATCAATTGCTTGGCGCTTCGGCTAAATTTTACAAACGATTCGATCATTTATATCTGAAAGTAAACGGTTCCTATTCCGATTATTCCGACTACCGAATTCCAACAGATAGTATTACCTACATGACATATAATATCAAGCTAAAAAACAACAGATTACGCAATACTGCCGGATGCGATCGTAGTGGTAATGTTACTTTAGGTTATCTGAACGATGTGTTTTCTACCCATTTAAGTGTTTCGGATAATTTTTCTAAAAGTGGTTTTTTTGCCAACGCCCACGGACTCGAAATCAGAAATTCACAAATAGATTATGATGTGTCGGCACGAGATATTGATTTGCCTTCGCAACAGGTAAATCATTTTAAAGTATTGAGCAATAATATTTTGATGATAAAAGATTATAAACTGAACATTGACCTTGGATTTCAAAATAATTATCGACAAGAATTTTCGGAACGCGTGGCGCATGGTTATATGCCGCTTCCGCCCGATTCGCTTGAACGTTTGTATCACAAAAACACCTATACGGCAAATCTGAAACTTGAGATTCCGAAACATAATATTCATCAACTTGTAGTGGGAATTAACGCAGATTATCAGGAAAATACGTCGGGAGGTTGGGGTTTTATGTTACCGAATTTCAACGCCGCGAATGCCGGAGCATTTGTGTACGATAATATTCAGCTTAACGAAAAATGGCTGTTAAATGCGGGCATACGTTACGATCTTGGCTTTTTACAAACCGAAGCTTATTACGATTGGTACAAAACACCACAAACTGATGGCAGCATAATCAATGTACAGCGTGCTTCGGCATTGAGAAGAACTTATGGAGACCTCAGTTGGGGTACGGGCCTCAGCCGAAAAACTAAAAGCAGTACGCTGAAGATAAATGCAGGCAAGAGTTTTCGTATGCCTACAGCCAAAGAAACAGCCTCGAATGGTATTAATTATCATATGTACCGATTCGAAAAGGGCGATTCCACGCTTAAAGCGGAAGAATCGTATCAGCTCGACTTTGCTTACGAACTCACAAAAAGCAGCTGGCAGATCAACATCAGTCCTTTTGTAAATTACTTCCCGAATTACATTTATCTGAACCCAACAGCAATGTATTACGAAGCGCAACAGATTTATTTTTATAGCCAAAGTTCTGTTTTCCGTACCGGAGGTGAAATTGCTTCAAGCTACAATATTACAAAAAAATTAAAGCTTTCGATCGATGCAGAATATATATACTCTCTTCAGTTGAGTGGTTCGAAAAAAGGATATACTCTTCCATTTTCGCCACCATTGAATGCAAATGTAGAAATCAGTTATAAACCGGAAGCAAAAGGTATTTTCAACAACACCGAAATAGCAGCTTTAGTGAAGCTTACTGCAGCCCAGAACAGCATTGTTCCACCCGAAAAGAAAACACCGGGATTCGCCATTTGGAATTTTTCGGCATCCACCGAAGTTTCGACAGGCAAACAAGCATTAAGACTCAATGTTCAATTAAACAATGTTTTGAACACCAGATATTATGATCATACAAGCTTTTACAGACTGATAGAAGTTCCCGGCCAGGGTCGAAATTTGGTTGTAACAATGCAAATACCTTTTCTATAAATTAATGCAAACATCAAAAAAAACAGAAAATGAAACATATAATTCAATCAATTGCCTTAGCAACAATGCTTTCTATAACATTTTTTTCTTGTGAAAACAATGACCCACCCCAAATTACGATACACGAATTGGGATATGACAATACAAAAACTGTAGCTGCAGGAAGCGAATTGCATATTGATGCTGATATTCTCGCACCTCAGAAAATTGATAACATCCAACTAATCATTCACAGTGAAACTGAACATCAACAGGCTCCTGCGCAAAAATCTCCATCCTCTTTGCAAATTACAGATACATGGGAGCTTGACTCTATTTACACCAAAGGCTATACAGGAGTAAAAAACACTGAGTTTCACGAGCATATTGATGTGCCCTCAACTGCTGTTCCCGGACACTACCATGTGCACATAAAAGTTACCGACAAAGCAGGTAATCAAACGATTAAAGAAGACGAAATCGTAGTATTAGTAGATTAAAAATGACAGATAAAAATGAAAATAATATTTAAGTATTCCGTTGTAATACTGTTAGTTATCTTATCATCATGCGATGATTTAGTTAAAGACGAGCAAGCACCGTCTATTGACATTTCGTCAACGGATGCTTTTCCGCAAAACTGTATTACTGTGTATCGTGGCGAAACATTCGATTTTAAAATCCGTCTTATCGACAATATTGAACTTGGGTCGTTCAGTGTGCAAATGCATCATAATTTCGATCATCACACGCACAGCACTTCGGCTACACAATGTGAAATGGCACCGGTGAAAAATGCAGTAAACCCAATGATCTTTATCAACGAATATCCTATCCCTGAAAAGCTAACTGAATATGTGGCAACGGGTACTATTTCGATTCCGACCAATGTGGATACAGGCGATTATCATTTTACGATTCGCGTAACAGATGCTTCGGGCTGGCAAAACTTCGAGGGAATAAGCGTAAAAATAGGTGATAGATAATGAAAAAAATGCCTAAAACTGCAAATCAGGACTTTTTTATTTTTATTAATTTGCTTGTTTATTGTATTTTAAATTAAGAATCGGTGACTCTCCGAAGTTTTGACATTAACACAAAAACAAAACAGTTTTAATAATTTATAACAAATAAACATCCGAATCCTCCTCTTATTCATCGAAGAAAAACTCATTTTTCATGAATTTCTGTTTAAGATATAAATCAACAGAAAAAACACGCAAACCAATCACGACTTTTAAGTCTTAGTTGTTGGGTTAGTTTTTCTACCAAAGTGTAATTTATTCCATAATTGAACTATATAATTACTATAAATTTGTAACAAGTTTAAGTTCTTTCGACGGTATCTCATGTGCACCTCCTTATTATAGAAAAATTTCCGTAATTCGCAATACCTGAAAATGAGAATAAAAGCAGTACTTTTGCAGCCGAAAATGGCAATTATATGTTATATAGCATAAAATTGGAAGGTAGTACTTTTGTAATCAAACTTTCTATAAATAAATTAAAGGTTTAGTTTTTATGGGTTCATTTATTTCAGGTAACTGGCAAAATCAAATTGATGTTCGTGATTTTGTGTCGAAAAACATTAGTCCTTACGATGGCGACAGTTCATTTCTTTGTGGTCCATCGGCCACGACCAAAAAACTGTGGCAAATTTGTGTGGATGCTATCAAAGAAGAGCGCGAAAACAATGGCGTGCGCGCCATCGACAATCAACTGGTTTCGACTGTTACATCGCACGGTCCCGGTTACATCGACCGCGAAAACGAAATTATTGTAGGTCTGCAAACCGACATGTTGCTCAAACGTGCTATGAAACCTTATGGTGGCATTGCAGTAGTTGAAAAAGCATGTTCAGAAAATGGTGTGGAAATTTCACCTATCGTAAAGGAAATCTTTACCAAATACGCCAAAACGCACAACGATGGTGTATTTGATGTGTATAACAGCGAAATCAGAACTTTCCGTTCACTGGGTATTCTTACCGGATTGCCCGACAACTATGCCCGTGGCCGTATTATCGGCGATTACCGTCGTCTGGCACTTTACGGAACTACCCGCCTGATTGAAGGCAAAAAAGCTGACCTTCAGTCGCTCACCGGTCCTATGACCGACGATCGCATTCGTCTGCGCGAAGAAGTGGCCGAACAGCTGAAAGCGCTGAAAGAAATTGAAGTTCTCGGACAAATTTACGGTTTCGATCTGACCCGCCCTGCTGCATCGGCTCGCGAAGCTGTTCAGTGGGTTTATCTGGCTTATCTGGCTGCTGTAAAAGAGCAGGATGGTGCTGCCATGTCGCTCGGAAACGTATCTTCATTCCTCGATATTTATATTGAACGCGATATTGCCGAAGGCAAAATTACCGAAGAGTATGCACAGGAACTTGTGGATCAGTTTGTAATGAAACTGCGTATGGTGCGTCACCTTCGCATGGAAGCTTACAACGAAATTTTTGCAGGAGACCCAACCTGGGTAACCGAATCGATTGCCGGAACAATGGCCGATGGTCGTCACAAAGTGACCAAAACATCGTTCCGTTTCCTGCAGACACTTTACAACCTCGGTCCATCGCCCGAACCAAACATGACTGTACTTTGGTCGCCACGTTTGCCCGAAGCATTTAAAGAGTTTTGTGCAAAAGTATCAATCGATACTTCTTCTATCCAGTACGAAAACGATGATTTGATGCAGAGCAGCCGTTGCAGCGACGACTACGGAATTGCATGTTGCGTATCGTATCAGGAAATCGGAAAGCAGATTCAGTTCTTCGGAGCACGTTGTAACCTCGCTAAAACATTGCTTCTGGCACTGAACGAAGGTCGTTGCGAAATCAGCGGAAAACAGGTGATCAATGGCATTCCTGCACTGAAATCGGATGTGCTCGACCTCGACGAAGTAATGGAAAACTTCAAACTGGCTATGCAGGAAGTTTCGCGTGTGTATGCCGATTCGATGAACATTATCCACTACATGCACGATAAGTATTACTACGAAAAAGCCCAAATGTCGCTTATCGACACCAATCCACGCATCAACCTTGCGTATGGTGCTGCCGGTTTGAGTATTGTGGCTGACTCACTTTCGGCTATCAAATATGCCAAAGTAACTGTGGTGCGCGACGAAAACGGTTTGTCGAAGGACTTCAAAATTGAAGGTGAATTTCCTTATTATGGAAATGATGACGATCGCGTGGATGTATTTGCACAGGAAATTCCGATTTATTTCAATTCATTGCTCAAGGAACTTCCAACCTATAAAAATGCTGAGCCTACGTTGAGTATTCTTACCATTACCTCGAATGTGGTTTATGGTAACAAAACAGGTGCTACTCCTGATGGTCGTGCCAAAGGTGTTCCGTTTGCGCCCGGTGCAAACCCAATGCACGGACGCGACTCGCATGGTGCGCTTGCTTCGCTGAGCTCGGTTTCGAAACTCGATTACGAACACTCTATGGACGGAATTTCGAATACATTCTCTATTGTGCCAAAAACCTTAGGACCTACCGACGAACAGCGTCGTGAGAATATGGTGAGTATTATGGATGGATATTTCTCGAAAAATGCCCATCACCTGAATGTGAACGTACTGAACCGCGAAATGCTCGAAGATGCCATGGAGCATCCCGAAGAATATCCACAGCTTACTATCCGCGTGTCGGGTTATGCGGTGAATTTTGTTCGTCTTACACGTGCACAGCAACAGGAAGTGATTGCACGAAGCTTCCACGAAGCAATGTAATGACGCATTTACCAATAAAACTATAAAAATTATCAGAAGTAACCAGCTGCATTTTTCAGCTGGTTACTTCTTTGCTTATCACAAATGATTAAACTGCATTCGGTTGAATCGCTCGGTACCTTCGATGGGCCGGGTGTTCGTATGGTACTTTTTACACAGGGCTGCAATTTCAAATGTAAGTATTGTGCCAATCCCGATACTATCGATTTGAATGGAGAAGCCAGGCTGTTTAGCTACGAAGAATTAATGAAACTGGCCCGCAGTCAGCGTCCTTTTTTCGGGAAACGTGGTGGAATTACCGTGTCGGGCGGCGAGCCTCTTTTGCAGGCCAAAGCGTTGATTCCGTTTTTTAAAATGCTGAAAGAAGAAGGTTTTAATACCTGTATTGATACAAACGGAAGCATTCTGAACGAGTCGGTAAAAGAGCTGATGCAATATACCGACCTTGTATTGCTCGATGTAAAAGAATTTAATGAAGAAGCGCACCGACAACTTATCGGAGCTTCGAACAAGGCTACACTGCGAATGGCAGAATACCTGCACGGTATAAATCAGCCCGTATGGCTGCGTTATGTGCTTGTGCCGGGATATTCGGACAAGTCGGAACATTTGCACGATCTGGGACGATTTCTGCAACCTATGCAGAATATCGAAAAGCTCGAAATTCAGCCCTATCATAAACTTGGTGCGCACAAATATGAGGCATTGGGCTGGAATTACGAACTCGAAGGTGTGGAGCAAAACACTACCGAGCAACTACGTGTGGCCAAAGAAATTTTTAGTTTGTATGTAAAAGAAGTGATTATCAATTAAGGTATGAATTATTACACACCCAAACAAATAGTGGAAACAGTGAGCAGCGTGGCTGCAAGCAAGGCTTCTACTTCTACACCCAAAACACTTGTGCTGGCTTTTCTGGCGGGCGCTTATATTGCCATCGGAGGTTTGTTGGCAGTGATTATCGGAGGCGGAATTCCGGGCATTGGAGCCGAAAATCCCGGCATACAGAAATTCCTTATGGGAGCTGCTTTTCCCATTGGACTTATGCTTTGTACGCTGGCAGGAGCCGATTTATTTACCGGAAATACAGCTTATTTTATTCCTCCGGTAATGGATAAAAAGCTTCGTGTTACGGCGCTTCTGCGCAACTGGACGCTGGTTTATTTCGGAAACTTCGTCGGTGCGTTGTTTGTAGCTTATTTTATGGTGGCACTGACGGGTGTTCTTGCCAAATCGCCCTGGCTTGAAAGCATTTACAGCATTGCCGAACTGAAAACTTCAGCACCATTTTACAAGGTTCTGCTCAAAGGAGTTGGTGCTAACTGGCTGGTGGCTCTGGCTATGTGGATGGCTTATTCTGCCAAAGATACCACAGGGAAAATGCTCGGTATATGGTTTCCTGTAATGGCTTTTGTGGCCATTGGTTACGAGCACAGCATTGCCAATATGTTTTTTATTCCCGCAGCCATTTTCAACGGCGCTCCGGTAGGCTGGGGCGAATTTATATTCAATAACCTGATTCCGGCCACGCTCGGAAATATTCTCGGTGGTTCGGTACTTGTAGGTTTCCTTTATTGGTATGTGTACAGGGATTGATCTAAAAACAAAAACGCTTGTTGATTCATTGATCAACAAGCATTTTTGTTCGTGGAGCTGGAGGTTTATGAACCTCTCATGTTACTCTATTGATATTCAGTTGTTTGTCCTTCTGTTCGCCCTCATGGGGTACGAATTAGGAAATATACTAAAAAGATCACTTTCTGTCGGTCAATGACTTATTATTGTCTGCTAAACTTTCAGGTTCAAATGTACACAATTATTTTGAAATATACAAGTGCCATATTACTAAATATTTATATATTGTGCAAGGTGCAAGTTTCTATATATAGAAACGCTTGCACCTTGCACTAAAATTTGAGCAAAAAAGCAATTAAAAACTCAATCTACAATTTATGATAGCTATTGTAGTACTGATTAGTTATAACCACAATTGAAGTTAATTGTTAGCTACTTCTTTATAAAATCTTTTGGCAAGATTCCAAATTGTTTATGAAAAGATTTTGCAAAATATGAAGGATAAGAAAACCCTACTAAATAACTAACTTCATTCACAGAATAATCACTTTCTTGAAGAATTTCCGCGGCTCTTTTCAATCTGACAATTTTAATAAACTCATTTGGGCTAAATTCGGAAATTCCGGTAATTTTCCGTAATAAACTGGAACGACTCATCGACAGAGCCTCAGCTAGTTGGTCAACACGGAAATCCGTATCTGAAATGTTCTTCAGGATAACATCGGTAACTTTATTAAGGAAAATCTCATCCGACTTGTTTAATGCAATACTTCCAGCTTTAACCAATGGCAATGAAGCAAATGCCAATCTGATTTTTTTTCGGTTAAAAAGCAGATTGGATATCTGGGCGTAAAGGAAATCCATCGAAAAAGGTTTTTCAATATACGCATCTGCTCCAGATTCGAGTCCCTCTATTTTATTCTGAATAGTTGTTTTTGCTGTTAGCATAACAAACGGTATATGACTATAATCAATATTTTCTTTTATATGTTTGCATAATTCCAATCCATCCATTCGTGGCATTACTACGTCACTTATAATAATACTTACATTGTCATTTTCGAGTACTTCTAATGCTTCAACTCCATTTCTTGATTTAAATACATAATAATATAAGCTGAGTTTTTCAGTTATAAACGACAACAAATCCTCATCATCTTCGACCACTAGAATACGTTCTTTAATATCTTCCTTTGAACATTCAGAAATATTACTTGCATTTTCAGCACCTTCGGATTCTACCTTAATTACTATGGAATTTGACTGTATCAAGGGCAATTGCAGTAGAAATGAATTTTCGTACTGAACTGTTTTATCGAGGTAAATACTTCCTTCGTGTAGTTCAACTAATGATCTCACTAACGCTAATCCTATTCCAGATCCTGATTTTACGCTACGTTTATCGTCATCTTTTATTTGAAAAAACGGTTCGAAAATCTGATCTTTAAGTTCATTTGAAATAATATTTCCATCATTATTTACCCTCACAAAAAACATGTCATCCGAAACTGAAAACTGAATTTCGATATGGGATTGAGCATATTTAATGGCATTTGATATTAGGTTGCTCAATATCTTAATTATTGCTTCTTTATCTACATCTGCAAAAACCGGGTGGTCAGGTTTATCAAATAAAAATAACAGATTTTTTTGTTTGGCCATTGGAGAAAACCTTTCGTATGTTTCGGAAAGTACCTCCACGACATCGACACGTACAAAAGTCAGACTGAACGTCTGTGCTTCTATTTTTCTGAAATCGAGCAATTGGTTAATCAGTGTAAGTAACCTATTGGTATTTTTTTCCATTACTAACAAATTCTCATTCAGTTCCTTTTTATCTACATTATTAGTGATAAGATATTCCAATGGACTCTGTATCAACGTAAGAGGTGTTCTGACTTCATGCGCTATATTTGTAAAGAAATCAATTTTTGCATTATAAATTTCTTTTTCTTTTTCTTTCTCAAAAAGAATCCTATCATTTTCACTTTTTCTTTTTATTCTTTTTGTGTTCTGAGAGAAGATATAGATAATAATCCATATAATTAATCCAAAGTAAATTAAGTATGCAAACTTTGATTTCCAAAAAGGAGGATTAATAACAATATCGATAGAACTTCCTTTTTCATTCCAAATCCCATCGTTATTCGAAGCCTTAATTTCGAAACGATATTTTCCGGAAGGCAGATTGGAAAAAATTAGTTTTTGCGCTTTGTCGAGGTAGATCCAATGGTTATCCAATCCACTCATTTTATACGCATAATGATTTTGCTCAGGTGCGGTGTAACTTAATGCTGCAAATTCGATACTAAAAGATGATTGTTTATAATTTAGTGTTATTTGCTCTGATTTATTAAAAATATCCTTAGAGTATGAATTGGTTTTATCAAGTAATTTGAATCCGGTAATAACAACGGGCGGCACGTAATTATTTTTCACGAAAGATTCGGGATAAAAAGCGATGAGTCCGTTAATCTCACCGAAATACATTTTGCCATATTTATCTTTAAATCCCGATTTATAATTGAATTGATTAGATAAAATTCCATTTCCTGTGTTGAATATCCTGATTTCATTTTTTTCAGGATTAAATTTCATTAAACCAGAATTACTCGAAAGCCAGAGATATCCTTGTTTATCTTCGAGTATCTTATAAATTACATCGCTTGAGAATCCCTGTTTGAGTCCATACCTTGTGAAATTATTTGTTTGTTCGTTGTAAACAGAAATTCCACCTGATTCGCCAGTAAACCATATCCGGTTTTTACTGTCAACAAAAATGCTGGTAATCTTATAAAAGCAGATTGAGTGATTGTCATTGGGGTTATAGTCGTAATGTTTGCATTCTTTTGTCCTAGGATTATAACGAAATACGCCGACATCGTAAGTAGCAAACCAGATTCTACCATCTTTGTCTTCAGTTATATCTGAAATAAAATGTTGACCAATTTGAGTTTGTTTAATAAATCGGTCTGTTTTCTTATTGTAAACGAAAGCGTCGCTCGAAGTTCCTATCCATATTTTACCGGTTCGATCTTTGTACAAAGCAAATACATCATTATTATCGAGCATATCGGGTTGATTGGATTTAGAATAATGCCTGACCTCATGTTTTTTCAGATTAATCACGTCAATTCCATTATTGAAAAAACCCACCCATAAATTGTCTCCATCTATAATCACGTCATGTACATTATGGTAACTCAAACTGTTCTTACCTGCATTGACTTTAAAGTGTTCAAATGTTTTCGCTGCAGGATTGAATTTGTTAAGACCTGCATCTTCTGTCCCAACCCATATATTTCCATCATTGTCTTCGCAAATACCACTTACTCGTTCACCACTTATCGAATTTTTGTTGGCTATAGGGTAATACTTTTCAAAAAAAATATTTTGTTTGGGGATGTAATTCACACCTCCGAAATAAGTCCCAATCCAGATACCACCTTCCCTATCCATATACATGGAATAAATCACGTTATCAGAAAGGGAAAACTGATCATTTTTATTTTGGTATATAGAGTTAGTCTTTCGAGTTTTTAGGTCTATTATAAACAAACCTGATTCGGTCCCCACCCATATGTTTCCGTCAAACATTTTCAAAGTTCGTACGTATAGTTGTTTATTTACCCCATCCACTTTATCAATTAGGGGCTTTATTTCACCTGTCGTTTTGTCAATAATTTTCAAACCTTCGTTTAGAGTGCCTGCTATAATGTAATTGTTTTGGTAATTTACCATCCCTGAAAAAAAAGTTTTTGACAAATCATTTTTCTTAGCGTCATAGCTAATATTTTCAATTAAATTGTTACTCGAATTATATTTTCTGATACCCAAATTGTGCATTGACACCCAAACGGTTTGATCATTATCAATTAATATCGACCACGGATGTGGCCTAGTGTCATTTAAATCCTTTTTCGAGAACTTATCCTCCAATATTTTTTTTTGAGAAAGATATTCATATATTCTGTCGGCCGATATCCATACATTGCCTTTTTTATCCTTTTTTATGTCAAGTACAGGAACATTTATTTCAATGCCACTATCAGATTTTAAATTGAATTTAGTAAATGATTCATCCTCTGATTTATATATATAAATACCTCTGTCGGTACCAATCCAAATCTGACCATAATCATCCTCCATTAATGACCAGATTGTATTATTTCCAATTGAAAATTGCGAATTAGGATCTCGTTTAAAAATTTTTATCGAATTTCCATCGTACCTATTGAGACCATCTTTTGTTCCAAACCACATAAATCCTTTTTTATCCTGTAAAATTGAAAGGACAGTGTTTTGAGATAATCCGTTTTCAATAGTAATATGCTTAAAATAATATGAAATATTACTTGCTTTACTTTGAGAATTAATGACGATACTGAATAAATAAAGTATCAAAAAGGTTGTTTTCTTGAACCACATAAATCTTTGTTATTTTTACAAAACTATATATTATTGAAATACATTATTGCATTTTTAAGCATTAATTTCAAAACACCTACAAATATCTATCTTTGTAAAGAATAAAAATGATAATAATCATCCAAATATTACAACTTTCAAATCAAAAATGAATTTTAATGAATTATGACGAAAAAATAGTATTAATTGAACCAAAAGTTTTCAATGATTTGTAGATTGTAATATAATTTTGTTGACACAAATTAATTCTTTATAAATCATGAAAACAATGAAAACAAAATTACTTATTAGATTGTATGCTGTCTTTTTCATAGGTAGTATGTCTTTGCTAAGTGCAAATGCACAGGTTGTAACTTGCTATGATTCGTCTGAATCTAGTGCTAACGATTTTTGGCTAACACATTTTTATTATTCAAAATGTACAGACTATCTTAACACTGGAGGAAAAGATATTTCTGATCCAGCTTGGAGTACCTATGTCGATTTTAATGGAGGAGGGTACATTGATTTTACAAAAATCCGTGTATCAGAAGATGGAACTTATACTGTACGGTTGAGTTACGGTATTGGCTGGGCTGAACCAGTTGTTGGAGCTAATTTTAATGTAATTGTAAACGATGAGTTTACAGGGAATTATGTAGTGTTGCCTCAAGTTATAGATCCCGCAAATCCTCCTACCATTGATTTACCCGTAACTCTTAGTACTGATTGGGATAATGAAATTAAAATCCAACAAAACAAAGACTGGCCAACCACTCTTGGAATTCAATTGATCAAGGGAATTGTTAACGCAATACCTTCCGCAAAAGAAAATTCCTTCAAAATTTCCGGAATGAACAAATCTATCCAAATTACAGGACTTAATAATTCAAACAATAATATTCAAATTTATTCATTGGTTGGAAAACTAATAAGTTCAGAAGCAATTAACGGTGCTTCTTATACAAAATCGATTAAACAAGGTGCATATATAGTCAAAATAAACGATGCGACTACAAAAGTAATTGTTCAATAAGTCAATTAAATTAAAATTCAGCTGTCCATCTATTTCCAGACAGCTGAATTTCAAACGTTTTTACAAATATACAAAATGCCTTATACCAAATACAAACATATTATTGTTTTTCTCCTTGCCACATTGATTTGTACACAATCTATGCTAGCACAAGTTGAATCTACATTATTCTCGGGAAATGCTAAAATTAATGTGGTTAAAGTGTCAATTGCTCATTATAAACTGGAATTTTATTTCAACGGAGTTCTCTGTCCTACTTTAGATGCCGATAATCCGATTTATTTGGAAGTTGCCGGACAAAAATTCAGCGGGAAATATTCTTCTTTTTCTCAAAATGGTGATACATTATTTTGTTCTTCGGTATTAACCACATCCAACGGCACACAATTTTCAGTTGAAGATAAATATATATCCCATGGGAGTGAAAAAATAGAATTACAAAGAAATTTAAACATAATCAAAGGGGTATTGTCCGACCGGTATTTTAATTCTCTATTTGGGTTTCAGGTTGCGACAAATAGTCAATTAACTGATAATGAGTATTTTGTTCCTGGAGTTTGGTATAAGGGAAATTTCGAAACTGAATGTAATCTTCCAGCAACGTGTCCCAAAAGCACCGATTCTTGTTTTTATTATCGGGAAGATAGAATAACGCTTCCACTGGTTATGTTCAGGAACAAACTATCCGGCAAAGTTGTCAGCCTTGTGCACAAAGATTCAGATCCGGAAACTGTAATGGCAGATGATTACAGTACATTAATCAGCGCCAACTACCAATTCGGTGCATTGGGAATAAAGCAAATCAACAATACTACCTACGAAACATTTATTTACCCCGGATCAGAAGGCACCAGAACCGGAGGAAAAGGAGCCAGATCTCATCCTGTTCGTACAGGAATTACACAACAGTACAACTTAATGATAAGCTTTAGTAAAACTGATGATTATGCCTCAGCACTCAAGCAAACATGGGATGATGCGTTTAGTCTTTATAATCCTAAAATATACAATGTCGATATACCAACCTGTTATGATGGTTTAATTGAGACATTAATAAAATATTACGTTCCTAATATTGAGCAGGGAGGAATAAGAGACGCCCCCGGTTTTCCTTTTCAGGTCAGCTTAAATGATTTTTTACCAATTGGGATCGATTATCAAATGGGATTTGTAGGAATGCAAATACCTACCGGTTATTATGTTTACCGGTATGGAATAGAGAATAATAATCCTGTATCCAAAGCGGATGGGGAAGCAATACTAAATTTCTGGGCCAACAATTCTTTGTCATCACTGGGTTATCCACGTACATGGTATAATCCGGGATTAAACGGAGCATCGGGAAGTTTCAGATCAGGCAGTGACATCAGAGTATGTACTGGAGGAATGGAAGGTCTTCTCTCCGCATGGTGTTTTGCAAAAAAGAACAACATATCAAAATCTTATTGGTTAAAAGCATGTACAAGGTTTGGCGATTGGCTTGTCAACAATCAAAACGTCGATGGCAGTTTTTATTTCTCCTACAATCATGACGCAATAATCAATGGAAAACATCCGGTAACTGATTATAATAAATACCTTACAATATGCACTGTAAGATATCTTACTGAACTGTACATTGCGACAAACAATAGTGCTTATAAAGATGCAGCATTGAAAGCCGGAGAATTTTGTTACACGAACATTCATCAAAATTATCATTATATAGCATGTGTTATTGATAATCCACATTCATACGATAGTGAATCGGGACAAATGGCTATGAACGGATTCCTTTCCCTGTATGATCTGACGAATGACACAAAATGGTTAACAGCTGCCGAACAGGCTGCTAAGTATACGGAGACATGGGTATATTCATTTGAAATACCTGTTGAAAATGATAGGACTACAGCCACATCATTTCCAAGGGATAGAAGTATCGTAGGCCAGCATCTTATTGCTATCAGCCATGCTGCTGCTGATTTGGGTTTTGCATGGTCAGTCTTTACATTCTATCAACTTTATTTAGAGACTGGAAATGAGCATTATCTGCAAGTAGCGCGAATGTCAGCTCACAATTCAAAACAATCCATGAATTGGGATCAATCATTATACCCGGGTGAAGCAAGAGGACTTCAATTGGAAGCTTTTCCTGTTATGATTCCCCGTCGTTCCAACGGAGTAGAAACTACTTTGAACTGGAATTACGCAGCCCATTTAGATCCAATGTTCAGATTTAAAGATGCATTTGGCACTCCGGATGTAGAAGCAGTTTATTCTATGCCAAAAGCTGAACAACTACGATTACTCAATATTTACAAAAAGGTTCAGTCCTCAAATTATGGGCAAAACGATATCAACGGACTTGAAAGTTCAATAGCTGAGTCCATTAAAATATATCCTAATCCGGCAGGAAAAGATGAAAAAATTACCATAGAATTTTCTTCCGGAAATAATGCAAATCTCGAAATATATAATGTAGATGGCACAAAGATTTATGGAGAACAACATGTATTATCGCCATTAATTTTGATAAATAAAAAAAAAATATGGATGCAACCGGGGCAATATCTTGTACGAATTGCTGGAGAACATTTTATTTCGAATCGGAAACTAATTATCAAATAAAGAACACCAAATAACAAATCTAAGTATTATGAATAAATCATACAAAAAAATTAGGAATAACTTTGTCCGGTTTTTAGTGTTACTGTTTCTGGTACAGGTATCCTGTGAAACATTTGCCGCACAAGTTACTCCTTTAAAACAAATCAGCGGTACAGTAACAGATTCTCAGGGAAATCCGTTAATCGGGGTAAATGTTGTCGAAAAAGGTAGTACAACAGGAACCATTACTGATATTAACGGGAAATTCCAACTAACGCCTAATGAGTCCAATCCTGTACTGGTATTTTCTTACATTGGATTCGTAAAACAAGAAGTTCAGGTAAAACCTGAAAGCGTTATCAAAATTACAATGATTGAAAACCAAACTAATCTGGATGAAGTAGTGGTGGTAGGTTATGGAACTAAGAGAAAAGGTGGTATTACTGCTGCTGTAACCACTATTGGAAATCAGGATATTTCAAGGACAACTTCTACCACAACGGCAGGTGCATTAGTTGGTAAAGTTGCTGGGATCACCTCGCGTCAGAAACAGGGAACTCCGGGATCGGCCAGTACTCTCCAAATCAGGAATATGGGCACTCCGCTGTATGTTATTGATGGTATCATAAAAGATGAAAGCTTTTTCAATAGTATTGACATTAATGACATTGATAATATTTCCGTTTTAAAAGATGGATCTGCAGCAATCTACGGGGTTAAAGCTGCCAATGGAGTTGTTCTGGTTACGACTAAATCAGGAAAATTAAATCAAAAACCACAAATTAACATCAACACATATACCGGTTGGCAAAGCTGGACAAAATATCCACAATTGCTAAATGCTTACCAATGGGAATATGCAAATTACATGCGGGATGTAAACAGCGGAACTCTTGCGGTCAGTACCGATTTTGCAAAAGCAGAACTTGAAAAATGGAAAACCGGCTTGTACAATCCTGGAGCCGGAGAAGATTACAGAGGATTTGACTGGAAAAAGGCTTATGTGAGTGATGCTGCGCCTCAAAGCTATATCAATGCGAGTATATCAGGGGGAAGTGATAATACCACTTATTACGTTTCACTCTCTCACGTTGATCAGGACGCTGTATTTAAAGATTATAATTACAACAGGACCAATATACAGTCGAACATAGAAATTCGTCCGACAAAAAAAATGAAAATAGGAATACAGTTATCAGGAAAAATTGAAAACACCAGTAACCCTGGATTGCCCGGCTCAGATGATTACGCACTGATCAAAACGTCTCTGTTTGGTTTGCAACCTATTTACAGACCTTATGCCAACGACAACCCATTGTATCTGAATTACATTGTAGCTAGCGATTCGCGAAATATGGCTGCCTTTACAAAGGAATATGCGGGTGTATACTCTAAAATTCTGAGAACGAGCCAGAATAATTTCAATTTGGAATATCAGTTGCCACTTAAAGGGCTTTCGGTAAAAGGGATGTTCTCTTATTATTACGCTGATAACAATACGAATAATAATGAAAAAGGGTGGCAGGAATACACATACGACAGGGCAACGGATACATATAAGATTATGTATGATAAAACAGCCAGTGGAGAAACATATCTGGTTCGATACAAGGAAAATTATGAGAATATTACTGGTCAGGCAACTTTGAATTACGATAATACATTTTCAGTATTTCACCATGTGGCTGCAGTTGCCGGTTTTGAATGCTATAAACAAAATTACAATGCCTTAAATATTCAACAAAATCCGGTAACAAATCCATTTATTGATTTAATCTCCACAGATGATAACAATAAGCTGGCAGAAGTGTCGCATGTATATTCTACAGCAAGTTTCATTTTTCGGGCAAGTTACGATTATAAACAAAAATATATTATCGACTTTGCAGGGAGATATGATGGAAGCTGGAAATTTCCGGAAAATAACCGTTGGGGATTCTTTCCTTCAATATCGGGAGCATGGAGAGTTTCGGAAGAAAATTTCTTCAAAAACATGTCTGTATCCGGTTGGTTAACCAACTTGAAGCTAAGGGCTTCTTACGGAGAAATGGGAGATGATAATCTCGGTAGTTTATATCCTGATTTTGCCTACCAGTCAGGATATACTTACAACATGGGAAGTTCATACATGCCTAATGACCCAACAACAAACAGTGCGAATACAAATATAGCAGGTTCTGTTCTGAAAGGAATACCCAATACAGGACTTACATGGTTGAAAACATCCATTACGGATATTGGATTGGATCTCGGTTTTTTTAACAACAAACTGTCAGCAGAAATCGACGTTTTCAAAAGGGAACGAAACGGAATAGCCGCAATTCCAAATGATATAATCTTCCCACTCGAAAGCGGATTAACGGCTTTAGCTGAAAACCTTAATTCAGATATGAATGAAGGTATTGATGGATTTGTAAAATGGGAAGATAAAATCGGAAGTGTAAAATATTTTGTCGGGGCTAACATAACCTTCGCTCGACAAATGAATGGAAAGCGTTACGGAGAATTATTTTATAATGCTTTGGATAAATACTATTATAGTCAAAACAACCGCTGGGCAAACGTTTCGAACGGACAAGTGTGGATGTGGCAGCACATTGGTGTCTTCCAGACTCAGGAACAGATCGATAATTATCCGGTAAATATTGATGGAAAAAATAATACCACACTCGTTCCCGGCGATCTTATATTCAAAGATGTAAATAATGATGGAATCATTGATAATTCAGATAAAAGGCCATTAGGATACGCTTCTGTAGATTGGCCATGGGATTCTTCCAAAGGCAATAAAAACCCACTAATATCAGCAGGATTAAATTTCGGATTCGAATGGAAAGGCATTGATTTATCAGCGGATTTTGCTGGCGGTTTTTTGAATACATTTGTTCCCGACTGGAATATGAAATGGGGTACATCCCGTAGTTATAGCGGATATTATTACAATAGTTTTAACGTATGGCACCATGAGGATGTTTTTGATCCTACTTCGCCATGGGTTGCAGGAGCATTCCCTGCTCTGAGAGCAAACAATCCTTCTACCCGTAATGAAAATGACTTTTATACCAAAGAAGTAAATTACGTTAGATTACGAAATCTTCTCGTAGGTTATACATTCCCTAAAAAATGGCTCGATAAAGTATTAGTTCAAAAAGCACGTGTGTATTTTGAAGGAACCAATTTATTCTGTTGGGACACACTCGGTTTGTACGGGATTGATCCGGAAACATCCACTGTCAACGGTAGTGATTATCCACAAAGTAGAGTGCTAACAATCGGACTTAATCTAACATTTTAATTAATTATAAGATATGAAAAATAGAATATATATTTTATTGGTCATTGCGTTCATATTTACGTCTTGCAATGACTGGCTGACACAACAAGATACCACCGTATTGTCAACTTCTCAGGCTTATTCGAACGAAACGGGAATCAGCAGTATTGCGGTAAATCTTTATTCAAGATTACAATACGAGCAGGATTTTGTTATTGATCTTAATTCTTATGATCTTACCAGATGGGATGAAGCAATTAACAACAGTGATTACTGGGCTTTTGCAACAAATGAAAATCAGGACTACCGGGCCTATTACGACTATAGTCTGATCAGAGATATTAACCAACACATTTATTGCCTGAAAAATAATGTTGGTATTAATATCACACAGGATAAACAAAAGTATTTTCTGGCCGAAGCAAGATATTTAAGAGCTTTTGTGTATTTCACGTTGGTTTCAAGAATGGGTGGTGTCCCTATTATTACAGACGTTTCGCAATATGTTCAGAACCCGTTGGAACTCGCTAAACCAAGAAATAAAGAATCGGAAGTATATGATTTTATCGCAAATGAATTAGACAGTATCAAAGACGATTTGGGACTTGCACTCACAAGCGTAAAAACAAGAGCAACAAAGGGAAGTGCTTTGGCACTCAAATGCCGGGCTATGTTATACGCGGGGACATTAGCGTACAACAGCGATAAAAGTGCTGCTAAAGGTCTTATTTTGCCAAGCGGTGCCACAGGAATAGATAAAAGCAAAGCAAACAAATATTTAGAAAAATGTCTGGATGCATACTCTGAGCTTAATCAACTGGGAACTTATTCCCTGTATAGTAAAAATTCAAATTTGACTGCAAACTATTCTGAAATTTTCCAATCTGAAGTCAATAATCCGGAAATCATATTTTGTAAAAGTTACGATGGTAAAAACTTCGAAAACAGCTTTACTACCAGAGCAATATGCCGGACAATGCATTCAGCTCTAAAAACAGGAGCCCAAATTAATCCGGTTTTAAACATGGTAAACAGTTACGAGGATGTAACCACCCATTCAATAGTTCCTATCGTTCCTTATAACGATGGAGACCATATCGAAAATATGGGTACTACTACATCTGCATACAATTACAAGATATATGATGATCCTATTGACATTTTCTCTGGACGAGATCCGCGTCTTCAGGGAACCATTATCACTCCGGGAGCTTCTTTCAGAGGAATTAAGCTGAACTTTCAAGCCGGTTTGGCGGTGAAAACAGCAACAGGTTATACATTCAAATCAGCTCAATTGATGGAAAGTATAACTGATCCGACATTAGGTTATTATAACGGAGTTCAAATGACAGGTGACGAAGGACCTCACCAAACAAGTACTTACGTTTCTCACACAGGATTTTTACTACGCAAATTTGTTGATACCAATGCCGGTTCTGAAGCTATCGGTGCAAGTACAGTTCCTTATATAATTTTCAGGTATGGCGAAGTATTGCTGAACGCAGCTGAAGCAGCATTTTATCTGAATCAGGACGGAGTACCAGATTATAATAGCCAGGCAACTCTGGACATAGCCCTTAATTGTATCAATAAAATCAGAAACAGGGCTGGTGGAAGTTCATTTAAAATAAATGCTTCAGAACTCACCTTGGATAGGATTATGAACGAAAGAAGAGTCGAACTTGCCTTTGAAGATCATCGTTACGACGACTTGAAACGCTGGAGAATAGCCGACGAAATATGGGCTTACGACAGGGAAAACCAGAACTCTATTATGTATGGATTATGGTCATACAAAATTTATGCTCCCGGTGATCCTACCGATGGAAAATGGATTTACAGAAAAGTAAAAGTAGAACATCGAGGTTCAACATCGGATAAAGGACAACCAATTAATTTTAATTTAAAAATGTATTATGCCACTTATCCTATGAATCAGGGAAATCCATATATAGAAAAAAATCCAAATCAATAATTGAAAATAAAATATGAAAAAGCTAATATTTTTTAACATTATTCTTTTCGCAGTCGTATTTACATCCTGTGAATATGACAATTATGATGCACCAAGTATAACCTTTAAAGGAAGTCTGGTCTACAATGGAAACAACTACCTTTTCGATGGAAATCCAAGTGTGGGTGTTATCACACTAATTCAAAAAGGATTTGGAAAAATTGATGTAGGGACCAATGTAAGAATTGACGAAAACGGAGCTTTTTCTCAATTAATATTCCCAGGCGATTACTGGTTGACATTGGCAAACAATCAGTATCCGTTCGAATTCAAAGACTTTCATTCTTTAGGTACCGGACTTGGATACGATACAATTCAAATGAATATTAAGAAAGATATCGTGAAAAACATTGAAGTTACACCTTATTTTGAAATAAAAGATTTTAACGTATCTGTCGATAATGGCAATATCATTGCCAATTTCAAAGTAAAAAAAGTGACCGGAACTGTCAATGCTACACCTAAAGTAATCAGGACACGCTGTTTTGTAAGTACATCTTCCATTGTGAATAGTGCCACAACTCTTTCAAAATCGGTAATTAAATCGATAACCGATAGTGCTACGGTAAGTATTCCGGTAAGTATATCAACCGGATCTACATCTTACAGACAAATATATATCAACAATTACAGAGATTATGCTTTTTGCAGAGTTGCGCTGGAGTTGAACGGGATTCCTAATTATTACATATTTTCGGAAACATTAAAAGTTGAAGGATTGCCACAGTAATTTTATCATTTCAATAAATTTTTAGATTGATTATTTCCACGGCTTAATCGTACAAGTGATGCCGTTTTTGAAATGCCCGGGTATTTAACGATACTAAACTCGGGAAAGGAATACTATTATTCATTATGACCAAAATAAGGTATAAAAAAGATTTGTTGTTTTTTAGTTTTAACTATTTAATCAAACGTATATGAATTCAAAAACTATAATATTACTGGCTTTAATCGTTTTGACAGTAAATTCATCCTGTAAAAAGTCAAACACATCGAAACAGGCTGAAGATGTAAGCCAAACTTTTACTAATCCATTATTTCTCAAAGGAGGACCTGATCCCTGGGCATTGTTTCACGACGGAAAATATTACTATATGCATACCATGAAAGACTGTTTGGTATTATGGGTAACTGAAGACATTACTAATGTGAGAAACGCGATAAAGAAGACTATCTGGAAACCAACCGATCCCAAAAATTCAAAAAATTTGTGGGCACCCGAAATCCACTTTATCGATGGTAAATGGTATGTTTATTATGCTGCCGATGATGGAAATTCAGATAATCATCAGTTATATGTTCTTGAAAATCCAAACAAAGATCCGCTTACTGGTGATTTTGTAATGAAAGGAAGAATCAGTACGGACGAAGATAATAACTGGGCCATAGATGGATCTGTTTTTGAAAATCAGGGTAAATGGTACATGGTATGGTCAGGTTGGCAAACAAGAAGGGTTGATGATGAAACCCAGTGTATCTATATTGCTTCAATGAAAAATCCATGGACACTTGACTCCAAGAGGATAATCATTTCGAAACCTAAATTTGATTGGGAGAGAAAATATATAAATAAAAACGGATGGACACCATCTCATAAGATATTTGTTAACGAAGGACCGCAACCACTCTTAAGTCCGAATGGCAAATATATTCATATAGCATATTCGGCAAGCGGTTGTTGGACACCGTATTATGCACTCGGATTGTTGACCGCTAAAACTACAAACAATTTATTAGATCCGAAATCCTGGCAAAAAAGTCCTGTGCCTGTATTTACTCAGTCTCCTGAAAATAAAGTCTATGGAACCGGGCATAATTGCTTTTTCAAATCGCCCGATGGGAAAGAATATTATATTCTTTATCATGCTCGTGATACAGAAACTGATCCTCTTGGTAAAGGGGACACCCGTACTCCAAGAATACAAAAGTTTACCTGGGATAAAAATGATTTTCCTGTTTTCGGAATACCTTTACCAACATCACAAAGGTTACCAAAACCTTCGAAATAAAAGTGTAAAGTATTCAGAATTGTCAGAGAGGAAATCAGATCATTTATAAATGATTTCCGTGATTTAGTTATGGCACTCGCTTGTGCCCTATCTAATTTCAAACTAAAATATCAATAATAAACTAACTTATATAAACTCTAATATTATTATGAGATCAACCATTTTACATTTAAGAAATTTAGTAGGCTATGCCTGCTGCGTACTCATTTTTATGAGTCAGGAGACATTTGCTCAGAATGCCCGGATATCTATAGATGCATCGCACGTGCTAAAAAGTCTGTCGCCGCTCATATATGGATCTTGCATCGAAGATGTCAATCATGAAATTTACGGAGGGCTTTACGATCAAAAAATCTTTGGTGAAAGTTTCGAAGAACCTTCCACCGGAATAGATTTTGTGGGATTCTCCGAATATGAGGGATCCTGGAATCTTCAGGACAGTGTTGTGTCGGTACAGGCATGGCCAGGTGCAAAATTAGTCAGTGAATCACCTATTTTTGCCGATGGCAGTGCTGAAGTAGATATTAAGTTCACCGGAACATCAGGTTATAATGCTGGGTTTATATTTCATACTTCTACAGCAGGTAATGGCGCCGATAACTTTAACGGATATGAAATATCATTGTTACAGAACGGCACCCAATTAATGCTGGGCAAACATCAACATAACTATACTCTTTTGCAGGTAGTAAACGTATCATTCACCCCAGGTAATTGGACCAACCTAAAAGTCAAGATGCTGGGTGCACGAATCTTGGTTTATGTGAATAACTCAGTAAGTCCGGTTCTTGATTATACGGATAATAACAACCCGATAGTAAGCGGGACTGTTGGGTTAAGAACATGGAACTCGGATGCTCTTTTTAAAAACTTAAAGATTAATACTCCGATCGATACTATCAAAACAATCTTTAAAACATCACGGGCATCGTTTGTCAGCAGTACGTGGGATGCAATAAGCAATGATGCTGACAGTATTGTGTTTGCAATAGACCAAACAAATCCATATAATGGAAATAATTCACAGTCCATTAATTATATAAAAGGGACAGGAAAGGCAGGAGTTGCCAATCAAAGTCTTAATCGCTGGGGCATTTCAGTTAAACAAGGCCAGGAGTTTCAGGGAAGGCTATATCTGAGAGCAAAGGATTTTTCAGGACCGGTCACTGTTGCATTACAAAGTGCTGATGGAACAATAACCTATGCTACCCAACAAATTACCCAGCTCACTGAAGTCTGGGCGAAATATCCTTTCACCATGACTTCTAATTCCACCGACCCAAAGGCCAGATTTGCCATTTGGATGGAGAATCCGGGCCAGGTTTGGATCGATCAGGTGACACTGATGCAAACAGGCGACCAACAATTTAAAGGTTTGCCTTATCGGAATGACATTGGTACAGCAATGGTCGCCGAGAGATTGTCGTTCCTTAGATATGGCGGTACTATGGTAAATGCTCCTGAATACCGTTTCAAGAAAATGATTGGTGACCCGGATCTTCGACCTCCTTATCAGGGCAACTGGTATAAGTATTCTTCCAATGGTTTTGGCATTGAGGACTTTCTTAAGTTTTGCGAGGCTGCACGATTTACAGCTGCATTTGCCATTAATATAGAGGAAACGGCAACAGATGCTGCCGATATGGTTGAATACCTGAATGGCGATGTGTCTACTGTTTGGGGCGCAAAACGGGCTGCTAACGGGCACCCTGAACCCTATCACGTAAAGTATATTGAAATAGGAAATGAGGAAGTGCTCGGCAGTGATGATTATAATGCCTACATGCATTACACTGATCGTTTTGACTCACTTTACAGCGCAATGCATGCAAAGGACGCATCCATACAGTTTATCTGTTCAGCATGGTGGCGCCCGGGCTCATCTAATATGAAACCTGTATTCGACCGTGTTAACGGGAAGGCGGCCTATTGGGATTTGCACCCATGGACCGACGATGCTTTTGCGGGGACGAATGTAGATAAGGATCTGACTGATATGCAAAATTATTTTAGAACTTGGGATTCGAATACCACTCTGAAATGTGCTCTTTTTGAGGAAAATGGTAGTCTGCATAATTTACAGCGTGCATTAGGGCATGCAACCGTCTTGAATGCTATTCGCCGGCATAGTGATTTTGTGTTGACGTCTTGTCCGGCAAATGCATTGCAACCTTATCTTCAAAACGACAATGGTTGGGATCAGGGACAAATCTTCTTTACCCCTGATCAGGTATGGGGAATGCCAACGTTCTATGCCCAGAAAATGGCTTCAGCCAACCACCTTCCGTTGCTAGTGTCATCCACTGCTTCAGGACTGGATATCACTGCTACCCGTAGCGAAAATAGTGATACTTTGATTCTTCACGTAGTTAATACTGCTTCGGTTCCAAAAAAAACCTTAGTGTTAATTACCGGATTGAACGGTGTATCGGGTGTTGTGAATACATACACCCTCTCAGGGGCTTTGAATTTGAAAAATACACCTGCCGATCCTGAAAAAGTTAAAACAGTTGAATCATCATTGCAATCCCGGTTTGACTCAGTGAATTATACTTTCCAGCCTCATTCCTATACCATTTTACGCTTTCTACCTGTACCGACATCCGATCAAATTATAAAGGTTGGAGTAGATAATAATCTAAAAATTTATCCCAGTCCGGCAAAGGATCAAATAATAGTTGAATATAACGGAAGTGGAGAAATAGAAATCTATAATGTGAATGGTCAGGTAGTGTTGTCCAAAAAGATTGTTAACACTGCGGATGTTGATGTTTCAGGGTTAAGCACAGGTTTGTATTATGTCCGATCAAAGACTCAGCCGACCTGGAAAGCAATCAAGATGTTCAAATCTTAGTGGATTACTAAAAGAAACAAAGAAAGACAAATCAATGATTTATCTTTCTTTGTTTCTTATTAAGTTTGAAGATAGTGATTATCCAAGTACAATTGTAGTCAGTCATCATCCAACCAAACAGTCATATGTCTGGTATTTAGTTAATTCGGCTTTTACAGAATGTATTTTTATAATGGAGATTCTCATTTGCTTAAAATGGCAAAACCCTTATTATTTAATACTAAACAGACAATAAATTGGGATCATAATAATCCATTAAGTGGATATGGAGCTTATGGAATTTTGGAAGAAGCCACAAATGTAATGATTCATCGTGGCCATGGTGTAGGAGATATTATCTGCCTTGGCAAACGTATAACCAAATTGAACCCTTTGTTCTATTTTGGGATGTGTTTGGTGCAGGTTCTTATGATTTAAACACCATTGATAGCCTTTCAAACAAAATTGGTTTTCAACTCATTTTGATAATATTGACCACGAATTAAGTCGTATTCCAACAGCCTACATTTTAAATAAAGAAGATTGGGATTTCTATTCCTTCTTTGAATGTACTTGCTGTAATAACGAAATTCCGGTAAGAGCGTTTCAGAAAGAAAATACAGCTATGAAATGGCTTGAAAGTTTATAAAAAATTGTAAACAATTTGTGTTTTTACTAAGTTGTGTGCTAAATAGACTTTAATATTATTTATTAATTATTCTGATATTGAGCAATTTAAAATAAATAAAATCTGTATTAAGCTAACTTATATAATGTATAATAATTCAATTACTTTTTTTAATTTATAAAATCAATAACAATGAGAACAAAATTCTTTATACTTTTTATAACTTTATTGGCATTTACTTTTTCACAAGCCGAAATTCACGTATCCTCTATTTTAGGAGATAATATGGTATTACAACGTAAAAATGAAGTTAAAATATGGGGAACTGCTAAACCAAACCAAAAATTGAATATTACTACCAGCTGGAACAATGTATTGTCAAACTGTACTTGTAACGAAAAAGGGGAATGGTTGATAAAAGTAAAAACGACTGATGCCGGAGGTCCTTATCTTATAACAATTGCTTCCCAGAAGGAAAAAATAATACTAAAGAACATCTACTTAGGTGAAGTTTGGCTTTGTTCAGGCCAGTCAAACATGGAAATGCCGATTAAAGGCTATGAAGACTCTCCTGTAAAAGGAATGAATGATTTTCTTGTTGACGCCGATAATAAACAAATTCATTTATTCACAGTTGCAAGAAATTCCTCCAATACTCCACAAAATACATGTGAGGGGAAATGGGTGATCGCAAATGCTGAAAGTGTATCCGATTTTAGTGCTGTAGGCTATTTATTTGCCAAACAATTACAACGAAAATTAAATATTCCAATAGGAGTTATTTGTTCCTGTTGGGGTGGAGCAAATATAGAAGCATGGATGAGTAAAGAATCTATAGAAAAATTTCCGGTAACTTTAGCCCGAGCTCAAAAACTAACTCTTGATCAACAAAAGCCAATGCACCTTTATAATGGAATGATTTATCCAATCATTAATTATGTCATAAAAGGTACAATTTGGTATCAAGGCGAAGCAAATATAGGCAACTACAAAGAATATGTTGATTTGATGTCTGGTCTTGTTTCCAATTGGCGTAGTGATTTCGGAATTGGAAACCTCCCATTCTATTTTGTTCAAATAGCACCTTATTCATATGATAATTCTAAAGACATTAGTTCTGCTCTCTTACGCGATGAACAGCAAAAAGCTGGTTTAACAATACCTAATACAGGAATGGTTTCTACAATAGATATCGGCGAGGAAAATAACATTCATCCATCAGACAAATTAACTATTTCGAAACGATTAAGTTACTGGGCTCTTTCAGAAACTTATGGTATTAAAGGAATTAATTACAAAACTCCAAGTGTAAAAAATATTGTTGTAAAAGATAGTACCATTCTCATTTCTTTCGATAATATTGGCGAAGGATTAAACTCATTTGGAGGAAAACTGGATAATTTTGAAATTGCAGGAGAAGATAGAGTCTTTCACTATGCAGATGCGATAATAACCAATAAACAAGTAAAAGTATGGAGCTCTCAAGTGAAAGCTCCCATTGCTGTGAGATATGCATTTCACAATTTTCCGCAAGGAAAAGGCTTTCTTTATAATGTTGCAGGATTACCAGTCCCCTCATTTAGAACTGATGACTGGGGAAAATAATTGGACAATTTATCTATCGAATAATTTTAAACTTTAATAATGTTGAATACAATTAAATCAAAAGCGCTCAGGTTGTTAATCTTCACAGCTTTATTTTTCACTCAATTATGTTTTGGAGCAAAGAATGATAAAATAGACGGTTTAACAACAGTTTGGACAAAGCAAAGTTCCACTGCCTGGTATTCCAATCAACCTTGGCTCAGTGGTTGCAATTATATCCCCAGTTCAGCCATTAACCAAATAGAAATGTGGCAAGCCGACACATTCGATGCTAATACTATCGATAAAGAATTGTGTTGGGCCGAAGAGTTAGGTTTTACAACAATGCGGATCTTTCTGAGCAGTGTAGTATGGAATAACGATGCTGTTAATTTTAAAAAACGGATTGATCAATTTCTGAACATTTCGTCGAAATATGGTATAAAGCCGATGTTTGTGTTCTTTGATGATTGTTGGAATCCCGAATCTTCATACGGAAAACAACCAGACCCAAAATCGGGCATTCATAATTCGGGCTGGGTACAAGATCCGAGTGTCTCGCTGCGGAATGACACAATCAAATTATTCCCTGTCTTGGAGAAATATGTAAAAGATATTCTTACCACATTCAAAAATGATAAGCGTATTTTGATGTGGGACTTATATAATGAGCCTGGAAATGGCAATCACGGAATAACTTCGTTACCATTGCTCAAAAATGTTTTCAAATGGGCCCGTGAAGTAAATCCATCACAACCTGTTTCGTCTGGAATCTGGTATTTTGGAAGCAATGAACTGAATGTTTTCCAAGTTGAAAATTCCGATATTATCACCTATCATAATTATTCAGGAGTAAAGGACCATCAGGCTGAAATCAATTACCTGAAAATGTTTAACCGTCCAATGATTTGTACCGAATACATGGCACGAAAACATGATAGCAAATTCGAAAATATCATGCCGCTGCTTAAAAGAAATCATGTAGGAGCTATCAATTGGGGTTTTGTTTCAGGAAAAACGAATACCATTTTTGCTTGGGACGAACCAATGCCAAATGTAAAAGAACCTAAACTGTGGTTTCATGATATTTATCGCCAGGATCATACTCCTTTTGATCAAGATGAGATAAATATTGTTAAAAACATGAATGGAAAAGACTTTGGAATTAAGCTCATAAAAAATTCCGATTTTAAAGGCTCCACAGATTGGAAAGAAGTATGTCTTTATACCTTGAAAAATAATTCAGGTATGGTGGCCCAAATTACTAATTATGGTGGACGAGTGGTCACATTGTGGACTCCAGACAGAAATGGAAAATTTGCAGATATTGTTACAGGATATAAAAACATAAAAGATTATCAGAAATCAAATGAAGTCTTTTTTGGAGCACTTATCGGTCGTTATGGGAATCGCATTGCTAAAGGAAAATTTACATTAAATGGAATAAAGTATCAGTTACCTATCAATAATGGAAAAAACACCTTGCATGGTGGTCCAAATGGATTCCATAATGTAGTTTGGAATGCACGGCAGTTTAAGAATGAAAATGATGAAGATGCGTTAGAACTGAAATATCTTTCTCCTGATGGCGAAGAAGGTTTTCCGGGCAATTTAAATGTTACAGTTATTTATACTCTGACAAATGAAAATGAATTAAAAATTGAATACTCGGCAACTACGGATAAAAAAACCGTGATTAATCTAACAAATCATGCTTTTTTCAATCTTCATGGATTCTCAGAAGGAAAGGCTGAATCAATTAATTCACATATATTACAAATAAACGGATCAAAATATACTCCAACCGATGATGGCTTAATACCTACAGGAGAAATTGCAACAGTGGAAGGAACACCAATGGATTTTACAAAGCCAAGTGAAGTTGGGAAAAGAGTCAATGAGCCTTTTCAGGCATTAATCTACGGGAAAGGATATGACCATAACTGGATTTTAGATAAAAAACAAGGTGAGATGACAGAAGCAGCTGTTATTTATGAATCGTCAAACGGTCGACTGTTGCGAGTTATTTCTGATCAACCAGCTTTACAATTTTATGGAGGAAACTTCTTTGAAGGAAAAGATACAGGAAAATATGGTGAAGTTTATAATTATAGAACTTCATTCGCCCTCGAAACACAACATTATCCGGATAGTCCGAACCATATAAATTTTCCTTCAACTATTTTAAATTCGGGTGAAACCTATCATCACACATGTATTTATAAATTTGAAATTAAGCCATAACAACGATATGACTATACAAGAATTAAAATTATCATTTCAGAAAGCTTACTCTAAAGCTACAGAAGCAGTATATTTTGCACCGGGTCGTGTAAACCTTATTGGTGAACATACCGACTATAACGGAGGTTCGGTTTTCCCCTGTGCATTGAGTTTTGGTACGTATTTGTTGTTGGCTAAAAACGACAAAAAAGTAATCAATTTTGAATCGCTGAACCAACCTGAAATCATTTCACTGGGATTTGACCAATTGACTACTCCGCTCGACAAATCGTGGGTAAATTATCCGCTGGGTGTTATCGCTCAATTTGTGAAACGCGGTATTGCTATGACACAAGGTTACGATTTGCTTATTTGGGGAAATGTTCCCAATGGTGCAGGTCTTTCTTCGTCAGCCGCATTGGAAGTGGTGACAGCTTTTGCGTTCAACGACCAATTGGAAACCGGTTTCAATCGTACGGTGTTGGCTCAAATCGGACAAAAAGCCGAACATGAATTTGCATATGTAAACTGTGGCATTATGGACCAGTTTGCCTCTGCAAATGGGGCTAAGAACCATGCAATTCATCTGAATTGTGATACCTTGGAATTTGAATTAGTTCCTGTAAAACTAGAAGACGTAAAAATACTTATCTCAAACACCCACAGCCCTCACAAACTGGATTCTGGCGCATACAACCAACGCGTGGCCGAATGCAATAAAGCTGTTGAGCAATTGAACACTGTTCGTCCGTTGAAATACCTGGCCGAACTGACTGAAGCTGAATTCAGATCCATCGAATCTGCCATTACTGATCCTGTTGCCCGTAAACGTGCCCGCCACGTGGTTGGTGAAGTGCAACGTACTTCGGATGCAGTAAAAGCATTGAAAGCCGGTGATTTGACCTTGTTTGGTAAACTTATGAACGCTTCACACGTTTCTTTGCGTGACGACTATGAAGTTACCGGTCCGGAACTGGATTGCATGGCTGCCGAAGCCTGGAAAATCGACGGCGTTATTGGGTCACGTATGACCGGTGGTGGTTTTGGCGGTTGTACCGTTTCATTAGTAAAAGATGAAGCCATTGATACATTCATTAAAGAGGTTGGTGCAGCATACGAATCTAAAATTGGTATTAAACCAGAGATTTATATTGCAGAAATCGGTGACGGGGCTAAAAGAATATTTTAAATTTTACTAACAAAGAAAATTAAAAATGAAACCAACATTATTTATTTTGGCTGCAGGGATGGGTAGTCGCTACGGAGGATTAAAACAATTAGATGGTCTGGGGCCTAATGGTGAAACTATAATGGATTATTCAATATACGATGCCATAAAAGCCGGATTTGGGAAAATTGTTTTCGTTATCCGTGAATATTTCGAAGAGGACTTTAGAAATATTGTATTAGAAAAATATAAAGATATAATTGATATTGAGCTTGTTTTTCAAGAAATTAATAAGATTCCAGAAGGTTATAATTACATATCTGAACGCGAAAAACCGTGGGGTACTAACCATGCCGTATTAATGGGTAAAGATGTAATTAAAGAACCGTTTGCCGTGATTAATGCCGATGACTTTTATGGTCAGGAATCTTTTGCAATTTTGGCTGATTTTATGAAGAATATGGATGGGAAAGAAAATGAATATTGCATGATTGGATACAGAGTGGGTAACACGCTATCTGAGAGTGGTGCTGTAAGTAGGGGAGTGTGCGAAGTGGATAAAAATGGTTTTCTGAAAAACGTGGTGGAACGTACACATATTGAAGAAAAAGAAAATAAAATCATTTATGAAACAGAAACTGGTGAGAGCGTAATAATTGATCAGGATACCCCTGTATCGATGAATATGTGGGGATTTACTCCGGATTATTTCAGTTATTCAATGGAGTTCTTCAAAGAATTTTTAATTGAAAACGGACAAAAGCTCAAATCTGAATTTTATATTCCACTAGCTGTGAACAACCTAATTGTTCAGGGAATTGTCACTTGTAAAGTGTTGGATACACCTTCAAAATGGTTTGGTGTAACTTACGCTCAGGATCGCCCACAAACAGTGATAGAAATCAACAAACTAATAAATTTGGGAATCTACCCTGAAAAACTATTTTCGTAAAATTAAAGTATGGCTAAAATTCTAGTAACAGGTGGAACCGGCTATATTGGCTCGCATACTGTAGCAGAACTTCAGAAAGCAGGATATGAGGTTGTAATTGTTGACAATCTGTCTAATTCAAACATTCAGGTTTTAGATAGGATTGAGAAAATTACCGGTATCCGACCGGTTTTCGAGAATATTGATTGTGCTGATTATTTGGCAATGGACAAATTCTTTGAGAAATGCAACAAGGATAAACAGAATAATATCAAAGCAATAATACATTTTGCTGCAAGTAAAGCAGTTGGCGAGTCGGTCGAAAAGCCATTGTTATATTATCGGAATAACCTGGGGTCTTTGATGAATCTGTTGGAACTAATGCTTATAAATAACGTAAGAAATATTGTATTCTCTTCGTCTTGCACTGTCTATGGCCAGCCCGACATACTGCCGGTAACAGAGGCAACCCCGGTTAAGCAACCACTTTCGCCATATGGAAATACAAAGAAGATTGGAGAAGAAATAATAAAAGATACTATCTATGCCAATAATAACTATAAAGGGATTATTTTACGTTATTTCAATCCCATAGGTGCACATCCTTCTTCCGAAATCGGTGAATTGCCAAATGGTATACCTAATAATTTGCTACCATTTGTTGCCCAAACAGCTGTTGGATTACGAAAACAGTTGCAAGTATATGGAGATGATTATACTACACCCGATGGCTCTTGTATCCGTGATTATATTAATGTTGTTGACCTGGCGAGAGCTCATGTATTGGCTGTAAAACGGATATTGGAAGGTAAATGTACTTCAAATGTCGAAATCTTTAATTTGGGAACAGGTCGGGGATTGTCGGTACTTGAGATCATTAAAACATTTGAACAAGTAACAGGAGTAAAGGTGCCTTATGAAATTGTGGGGCGCCGTGAAGGTGATATAGAACAGGTGTGGGCTGACCCATCGTATGCCAATGAAGTACTTGGTTGGACAGCCACCGAAACTGTTGAAGATACTTTGCTCAGCGCATGGAATTGGGAACTAAAGCTGAAGTCTATTCAAAATCGTTGATCTTATTAAACTAAAACAAAAATCTATTTATGACTCTTATCAAGTCAATTTCTGGAATTCGTGGTACATATTGGGAAATTTCTATAAATGCGCCGATGGTTCATCTAATCCACATTATGTAAGTTGGAATCCGATTGTAACTGAACAACCTGATTTTCATCAACCGGATTTCTTTGGCGATTTATTGTTTGAAACCTAGTGTTATGTTAGCTTTGATATGACGTATATATTTACTATCTTTGCAGTAAAAACAGCATTATGGTACTATACACAATCAAGCTAAGTCAAACAGAAGTTGACGATTTAAAAAAGATAATCAATAAAGGAAGTCATACATCTCAATCTTTTAGGGCGGCCTATATTTTATTAAACTGTGATAAAGGTGAATTTTCGGAAAACACGAAGATTACGAATGAAGAGATATGCAAGATTTTAAAAGTAGGGGCAAGAACAATTGACAGGTTAAAAAAGAAATTCATAGAAGAAGGATTTGAAAGTGCATTAGAACGTCGCCCCTCTACTCAAACCTACAAGAAGAAAGCAGATGGGGATTTAGAAGCAAAATTAGTTACCCTTTGTTGCAGTGAGCCACCAGCAGGTTTTTCTAAATGGTCTTTGCGCTTATTGGCGGACAAAATGATTGAATTAGAATATGTAGATTATATTTCACACGTAACCGTGAGAGAGATTCTAAAAAAAACGAACTTAAGCCTTGGAAATTAAAGGGTTGGGTTATTCCTCCAGAGCAGAACAGTCAGTTTGTAGCCAATATGGAACATGTTTTGGATGTTTATAAATTGCCATATGATGAAGATTATCCAGTGGTATGTATGGACGAATCACCAAAACAATTGATAGAAGAAATTGCATCTACTGTAATGAAACCAGGTCAGAAAGCCAGAGTTGATTATGAATACATAAGACATGGAATGGTTAATATCTTTATGGCAAATGAGCCATTAAAAGGGACCCGATTTATAGAAGTAACTGAATTTAAGACAAAAAAGGACTGGGCAAAGTTTGTAAAACGAATATCTGACGAAATGTATCCACAAGCAAAAAAGATAAAGCTGGTAATGGACAACTATAAAACACATGATGCATCAGCTTTCTATGAAGAGTTTATACCAGAAGAAGCCAAAAGACTATGGGATAGATTCGAGTTTGTTTTTACGCCCAAGCATGGTAGTTGGCTGAACATGGCAGAAATAGAATTACATGTGCTCAATGGGCAATGTTTGAATCGTCATATTGAAACAATTGAGAAAGTCACAACTGAAGCTGAGGCATGGCAAAACCACAGAAATAACAAGAATGCTAAAATTAATTGGCAGTTCACGAATCAAGATGCTCGGATAAAACTGAAAAGATTATATCCGTCAATTTTAAGTTAACATAACACTAGTTTAATATTATTCAATCTCTATTTTCGTGTTCACTACATTCTTAATTAGTTTTTTTAAGGCAAGAAAGAGTGTCTGTTAATTACAGGCATTCTTTCTTTTTAACTCAATTTATTAGAAATGTTTGACATAATAGAGATAAAAACAAGAATGATACCGGTTTTGAATTGTGAAAATTATTGACTTCAATTACAACCCTTTTATTAGTGATTCAGATAGAAACGAATAGATTTAGCCGGTAAGTATTATCTTTTCATAAAGGAGATTTTTATATCAAATTTAGTCTCATGGAGAAATTTACAAATAAACAACTTGACGAAATAGAAAAACAAATAAATAAGATTGAACGAGATGAAAAGAATGAAATAGCTAAATCAACTCAAATCTTAACGTTTTTTGAATTAAAACTGGTGGAATTAAAAAGTTTCATTGTAAAATACGATTTTAAAACCGAAGAAGAGGAAATCTTGTTTTTCAAGAAAATAAAACCGAAAATAATAAGTAAACTGATTTATTATATATCGGTGTATAAAATTGAAATAAATCGTCCAAAAGGTAGTTGCTCAACTGTAGAGACCTATTTATTGACAGAATTGGACAGGTTGAAACATTACTTCGAACGGAATATTGAGATTTATCATTATTATCGTACGGGTTGCACTCATTTTGATAAAATTTACTTTTTAAGAAATAGGGATTCTGATATTCCTGTCAATATAGCCTGTTTCTATTTTGAGCGGGATGTAAGGTTCTCCACTGGATACGATTATAAAATAGCCAAAATCATGGCGAATGATTTATTAGAGTTGTATATCAAATCGCAGCTTGTAAAATTGAAAGAAAATACAGAAACAAAACAGGAAGTTCATTCTGTGCATAAAACATGTGAGACTTGGACGGCAAGTAAAACGGATTTGGCTGAGTTAATTTATGCATTGGATACAGCAAAGTGTATAAACCACGGAAATATAAATTTGAAAGCGCTTACTACTTATTTAGAGGATATCTTTAATGTAAGCATTGGGGATATTTACCGGATTTATTTAGAAATCAGGGATCGAAAAGGAAACCGCACTCAGTTTCTTGACCGTTTAAAAGATAAACTGACTGAACGAATGGATAAAGCGGATACAGATACCGATAATTAAAAAAATAATAGTTTACTAAAAAGAATATATAAGACAGATCATTAAAATTTTGACATAACGTTCGCTGAACGTCTCTCACGAAAATCGGCAATTTTCAAAAACAGACGAGACCTAAAGCAGAATGTTCATGCATGCTCAAAGTATGCGTGGACTTATTCTGTTTCGTCTGTGGGTATGCCGATGCCTCGTGAAAAACAGTTATGAGTCCACGTTTTTTTTATTATATACAAATCACTAACTTTGCAGGCATGAGAGAACTAATATTGTACACTACCGTTTCTTTGGATGGCTACATTGCTCCTGTTTACGATGGATTTGAGCTAATAAACTCAATTCCAAATCCTGAACATGAAAACTATGGGAAACAAGAGTTTTACGATTCTATCGACTCTGTTATAATGGGCAGAAAGACTTATTATGAGTTGATATGTATGGATGTAGAAATGCCTTTCAAAGGGAAAAATATATATGTTGTTACTCAAAAATTATTGGAGCTTCACAAAGAAGTCCACTACATAAATGAGAATCATATGGATGAAATTCAAAAACTTAAAGAATTAGAGGGTGAAAATATATGGTTACTAGGTGGTGGTATCTTAACTGTTTCTCTTTTAGAGCATAGACTGGTTGATAAAATGATTATAAATTATCTACCCCTTATGATAGGCAACGGAATTCCTCTATTTCCCAAGTACACGGGTGAGTCCAACTGGAAATTAACCAACAGTCAGTCTTTCAAAAATGGCATATTAAAAGTTGAATATCAACTAATTTAAACGAAAAATCCATTTAAAATACGTTTCAAAAATTCCCAAGCTTTTCCCAAGTTTGGGAATTATTTTTTATATTTATTCTCTCATTTTAGATCATATTTTATCCCCAAAAGTTCTCAGCAAACGATTATTTCTTAATCCCTCTAACAAATACAACATTTCCTTGTCTCCTTCTCCTTTGGGAGAAGGTGCCCGAAGGGCGGATGAGGTTGGAGAGGGTGTCCGAAGGACGGGTGAGGTCTCTTGACTTTTTTGTTACTTTTTGCCTCAAGGCAAAAAGTATAAGATTTCCCAAGTTCAGTTCCAATTTCAGAAAAAATTCTATTAAAAAAACCTTCTATACCATATCCTTAGCCATAATTATAAAAAAACTTCTCCCAACTTGTGCTTTTATATTTTTCATTCTCCCCAATTTTGCAATCGACAATAATCAGTAACCTGAAAATAATTGGCACATTGGCATATTTTCAAATTATCACATTCAAATTATGGCAGAATTCAAAATCTCACTTCAAAAGACACTCGCCCATGAAGGTGAATATGTCAACGATCCTGATGATTCAGGTAAGGAAACCTATAGAGGTATTTCACGCGCAAACCACGGTGATTGGAAAGGCTGGCCCACTGTCGATCAGTATAAAATAAAACCCAATTTCCCTTTCAGTCTGGCAAACAATACCGATTTGGAAAAACAAGTCGAACTTTTTTATCTCTATGAATTTTGGTTACCTTTAAAAGGTGATTTAATTGCCAATCAAGTTACAGTCGATTCAATTTTTGATTTTAGTGTAAATGCCGGAATCAGAACAAGTGTTCAGTTCGTACAATCTATCGTTGGTACTAAAGCAGATGGAATAGTAGGAGAGCAAACACTCCAAAAGCTCAATTCATTGGACTTCGGTTATTTTCAATCGGCTTTTACGGTCACCAAAATAACCCACTACATTTCCATTATAAAAAAACGACCCGCTAACAAAAAATACCTCTATGGCTGGATTATCCGCGCATTAGAATATCATTCATAGCAAAATTAATTCGTAAAAAACAGTCTTTAGCTTTAAACCATATCTTGAATCTTGGCTCTTGATTCTCATTAGCACATTATCATATTGTCTCATTAGCACATTATTTTATGGAAGTAATCACAATTGAATCCAAAGCATTCAAAGACCTTATGGAAAAGGTCAACACCATTGCCAAATTTGTAGTCAACTATCAACCCGAAGAAATCAACGAAGAAGAAGCTTGGGTGGACGGTTATGAAGTTTGTACATTCTTGAAAATAAGTGAACGTACACTTCAACGCCTTCGCACTAAAGGACTCATTTCTTATTCTATCATTTCGGGCAAAACCTATTACACCATTGCC
>JAYFRI010000115.1:0-7033 GCA_034926015.1 Paludibacter sp.
AAACTGTAAAAAAAAAGAACCCCGTGCCGGATTCGGATATAAAGCAATCTGCTGCGATTCAGGAGATTCAACAGCTGTAAGCTGCGAAAACTGAATCCAGTTCAGGTTATACCCATCGCTACGCGACAACAGGCGAATGATATTTTTGCCGGCCGTAAGCGACACAGTGGCCGATTGCGTTTGCCAGTTTTGCCAGCCTCCCGTGTTTCCAAACGAAACGGATTTCAACGGCACCATGGAGCCGTTCTGATCTTTCAAAACAGCTATCTGCGCCGAGGCTGCATTTACCGAAATACGAAAATCCATTTTATAACTTCCGTTGTTTTCGACCCATGCGTAATAATCGAGGTATTTATCCACAGCAGCATACGAAGTATTTGTTCCAGCACCTGCGTCGGTACAGGTTTCGAAACTGAATCCATTGTTTACCGTAAAATCTTCGGCTTCAATCTTTCCGGGAATCGTTTTGTGCGGAAAAACAAGATTGGCTACTTCAGCATTCTGAAAAGGGATGAGCGATTGCGTTCCACTCTTGCAATCAGCAGTGACATTGCTTATTTTCAGAATAGTTGCTGATAGTAAAGGTTCTGCTATTTTTATATCAATTTTGGTGTTATCAACCGCATTCACTGTGCTGGAAACAACCGTAGCAGCACTGCCATTTATCGTAATCGCAAACGGATTTCCTGTAAGCGAATCAACTGTTTTATTCAGCTTAAGCGTCACGATATCCGACCATTGAGATGTTTCGGCAGTGAGCATTTCAAAGGCCGTATTGTCAATTGTTTTCGGATTTTTAAATTGAAAATAATTGAAATTGGCTCCTCCTGTTTCGAACACAATTTTCACTTTCACCGTCCCGGCGGGAACAATCACATTGGGTATTGCAGCCGTTTTCCAAACACTCCAACCGCCTGATGGCGATAACGAAACAGTTTTAGAAGCGCGTTTTCCGTTTATTTCGATATACACCCTGGCAGTTGCACTTTGGCTGGCATAGCGCAGCAACACATTGTATGTCATGGCTTCGGCCGACTGAATGCTATATTGCATCCATTCGCCATCTTCCACCCAACCCACATGAAAACCATTGCTAACTGCATCAGAACAATTTTCAATATCCACTCCATCGTTGCGATAAGCGTAACCTGTATTCCATGCAGTGTAATTATTATTCGTTAAATGATAGTTAGCATCTACTTTGTCAGAATAAGCCACACCGGCACGACCAAAATCGTAATCCACTGCATAAATTGTACTTGCAGTTGTGTTTGCCTTAAATGGTTTCGTTTCGGTAGTTTGCGGCTGGCGAATCATGGCATCGATCACGTCGTATTGAATCACACAATTCTCCAGTTTATGGTTGTTGGCAAAAGTCATTACAGCCTGATATGCCTTGTCTACACTTGGTTTAGCGGCGGTTCCTTTCCAGTAATTTATCAAATCGCTGTAGTCGCTGTTGGTGGTGACTTTGAGGATATTGTTGATACCCGATTTTTTTACCGGCCAAAACGACCAGCCAATGTTGTTTTTCTCCATCAGTTCAATGCAATCGGTAAACCAGCGATTCGAGTTTTCGCCCGATTCACCCAACCAAATGGGGCAATTGGTATTGTTGCGCAGGTCGAGTACCCATTGTATGGAAGCAGTATTGTTTACAGTCCAGTATTTATGAAAACTGTAACACATGTTATTGTCCCAGGCAGGTGTAAGTCCCGAAAAATCGTTGGCAAACCAGTTGCCTTCAATCACAAGCATATGGTTTTTATCCACTTCGCGAATGGCAGTGGTAAGCCTGCCATACAGCGAACGCAATTGTGAGTTATTGCCTTCGGGGAACGTCCAGTTGGTTTCGTTGATTAAATCGTAGCCTGCTATCCATGGGTTATTGGCATAGCGTTCAGCAATTTTTCGCCAAAGTGCAACAAGCTTGGCTTTGTTGGCTTCACTTTCCCAAAGCGAGGGTTTTGTAGCGTCGTAGTCGGAAATGGCAGCATCTTTGCCCTGTCCACCCGGTGCCCCGTGCATATCGAGTATCACGTACATTTTATTAGCAGCACACCATGCCATCAAACTATCGAGGCGGGCAAAGCCAGCATCGAGCCAGGTATTTACTCCTGCAACGGGTTCTTCCTCAACAGGTAGTGTGAATAATTTATAGTGAAGTGCGGGACGAACACAATTAAAACCCCAACGGGCCATGGAATCCACATCTACTTTACGGAAATGAGCATCGAGCCACGAAGTGTAGAATTGATTTGTTTTTTCTGTACCTATTAAGTCGGTGAGTTTCTTTTTAAATTCGTGCTGAGTGCCGGCCACATCCGATGTTTGCATCATGTAGCCTTCCTGAAGCATCCAGTTGCCTGTGCCAATGCTTCGGAGAATAAGGTTGGCACCGTTTTTATCAACAATTTGCTTTCCTGAAGCACGAACATAGGCGGTTTGTGCCTCTATTATGAGTGGACATAATAATAGTAGTGAGAATAAAAGTATTTTTTTCATCTTTAGTATTAGTGTGATTCTGACACAACAAAAGTAAAGAATAGAAGAACACTTTATTTGGAGGCGAGTTGAGAAAGTATGTAAATTGAGATTTTAATCTAAGTTATTATTCTGACTTTATGCCACATACAAACGATGCGCCACCTTTAAAAAGTAGTACAACAGGTATCGGAAAATAATAATTTAGAGCTGTTGATATCGGGTTGATGGCAGTAATACCACAACCCGCCTATTTTACTTAATCTGAAGAATCCTACTGTCGAATTCTTCTTTTTGAAGAAAAGTTCTGTTTTTAGTTTTAGTGCGGTAATTATACACTGTTGATAAAGAATAACGTAAGAATTGAGAAATTTTGCTGCCATCGCCAATTCCTAAACGCATAAGCGCCATGATGCGCAACTCAGGATTAAGTGATTCTCCACTCTTAATGATAAACTTATCATCTTCATTCAGCAGTTCATTCACTTTTTCAACAAAATCGGGGAATAATTGTAAAAAGGCATTGTCAAAGTTTGTATACAATTCTTCAAATTCCTCATCCATTATATCCTGTGATTGTGTAATTAATTTAGCCTCATTGATTTTGCCATCTTTTATTTTAGTATGCACCTTCTTCCGGAAATTATCAATTTTATTGATATAGATAGAACAAAGTTCAATGAACCGACCAATATACACTTCCTTGATCTTATTTGATTCTGACAGTTCATTGTTTGTTAGATGTAAAACATGATTAACCGTCACCAGTTCTTCATTCAGTTTACTAAGTGCTGCATTTAAATAATTTAGTTCATCGTTGGCAATTTGAAGGTTTTTCTTAGCTAAGGACAGCCTTTTTATTTGCCTGTAAATAACAAAAAGAGCAATAATAAGCAAAACCAACAATGAAGTTGTTAGTACTAAATAATGCTGCAATTTAGTTTTCTGATTTTCTATTTTTGCCTGATATGTTTTATCTATCAATGATAAAATGGTAGAACTTTGTAAGCTTCTAAGCTTTGCATTGAAAAACATTGTGGAGCTCCACGAAAAACGGATGTACTTATATGCTCTGTCTATGTCACCCTCTTCATACAGTATCTGAGCAAGCATCATCAACGACGCCTGGTCTTTTATAGCCGACTGAATATCTGATATGGCTGAAAGCGCCAAATAATACTTCTGGTTTTCCTTATCTCCGCTCCATTGATATATCAACGAACGACGGAAAGTTACCAAAGCGTAATCGGGAGTTCCAACAATCGACTTTTTGAGTCCAAGATCGTTAAGCTTTAAGGCGTCGCTGTATAAGTGAGCATTACGGGCGCTATCTTCTTTTAGTTGCAGGTACAAATAACTCTCCGGAGCTAACTTTTTCTTTAACAGCAATAGATGCTTATCAAAAACTTTCCAATAATCCTGCGATTTTCTTTTATCCTGTGTGTAAAATGCAAGCTCTCCATACACTTTAAGATGCGCATTGTAATATTCAACAAGTAAAAAATCGGGTAGCTTAGCAGCATCAATGCTTGTCAGCAAATCTGTGGCCTCTTTATAAAGTCCGATCGAACCCATTAAATAAGCAAGTTCGAGCTTACTTTCATATTCCCTTTCATCATCCTTTAGCAAAATAGCTATTTCGATATTTCTATTCTGATAATGAATGGCCGAATCGCAAATGTACGATTTGTATTCTTTATACAACAGTGAGTTTATTTGATATTCGGCTATCGAAAGCGGCTTTACCTTTCGTAATTCCATTTTATGATTGGAAATGCGCATTTCTCTCACCTTTGTGTATGAGTCAGAATTTTCAATGGTACTGTCCAGCTTTAGCAAGACTGTCGAAATATTTTCCTGTGAAAATAAAAGCGTTGAGAATGATAAATATATGAAAAGAATATATTTAAATTTTGCAGTTTTGACATTAGAGATTCCTGATCCCATATAAAAATTAGATTTAGCAAATTGGGGTGGTTGACATACAAGTGTTTTTTTTCTTAAGTCTTTTATTTTTTCATTGCTGAAAAGAAAGTAAAAAAGCCTCACCCATACAAAAAAACATGTAACCAACTGCACGCAAAACTACATAAAGTAAGTCAATTTACAAAACAATAAACAAAGAAGCGATGCCTATATCATCCTCTCTGTCTTCATCAACCCACTTTCAGCACTTTTCCGCAGCCTGCATATTTTACTTCCTGTGGCTGCCCGGTGAAACCTACTTTGCCGAATTCAATCGCCACCGACAACACAAGACTGACCTCCTCAGTACAAATAGATTTAAATTCGTCTCCCAGTTCCACTTCAAGTTCCTGTTGCGGCAAAAGGTTTTCCGAAGGCACCCAGTCGCCTGTAACGGCCACGCTTACTCCATGCATTTCGCGTACAGCGGGTTCGTAACTATTGCCGTCCACATTATATCGCAGATCCGAAACAGCGCCCAGCGACAGGATGAACCGGAAATAAGGCAGTCGCTGAATGTTCAACAAGTCAGTTTCGGTGTTAATACGCGGTAGTAGTACCTTAGCGCTGAGCTCCTCTCTGTCGATCTGCCCCGTCACCCCTACTCTCAGCACGGTATTCAACGGATAGTTGCGGTTAAAGTTGAAATTCTCCAGCGTATAGCGGTATTTCGAAAAGGCTATCGAACGTTTTCCTATCTCCCCTTCCCCATCTGTTTTCTGAATATTCTTTGCTATGCCATTGAGCACAGGCGTTAGGTTATAATCCGCCAAACGATACAAACCGCCAAACGTGTAACGCAAGGATGACGCAAAAGCCGTGCAGCCTTTCCACTCATTTTGTTGCAGGCGGAAACCTTCAAATTTAGCCGAAGTCTTTATCTTTTCCTTTGTAGCTCCGCCCTTGCTGCGTGCTATCACTTTGTCGCTACCCCGGCGGGTATAAAAACTAACGTTGCTGATACTCCCCGAAAACTGAATGGGTCCTTTTACTATAGCCATAATACGAATGTGTTCATGTGTGAATATGCTGATGTACTCCTATCTGTTTATCGTACAGAAACAGATCATTTATGTTGCAAATATATATAATTTTCATATAAAACAACTTTAATCTATATATAAACCAGCTCTTTTATAGATAAAGTTTATCTATGGTTTAAATATGTAATAGATAAGGGTTATATAAGGTTTATATATAAATGAAGTATTAATCAGATATCGTAGAAGCAGCAGGGATTGACACACCTGAGATATCAGGATGAGAAGTCCTCCCGGATGAATTTCTTCCTGAATTGCAGGGAATGAAACAGCATTTGCAAACAATATTAAAAGCAGGAACTTTTATCACAGCTTTGACAAAGCGGGACGCCATGCCGGGCATCGGATGCAGGTTGATTTGCAGGCTTCGGAGAACGGGATATGAATAATTGCAAAGAATTATCCAAATTCAAACATCCTACCCCAATAATTATCTAAATTTAAATACCTCACCGACAGATCAATAATGACAAGTTAATAAAAATAGCGTATATTTGAGCGTATTTCTTGTGGGGGAAAACCATCTTAATTTCAATGAAGAAATGAGAAAACATAAACCTTAAAAATGAATCATTCATTACCCGAAATAATACTATAATAAAATATGAAACTAAAATTACTCTTACTTGCTTTAGCCGCGTGCGGCACCATGTCGATTGGTGCGCAAAACCACACAACCGGTCATCCGGCAGATGAAACGAATTACGGATACCTGAAGAATTATTTGCCACTCAAGCAATATATTAATTATGGGCAGTATCCTAACTTCAAACTGGGACTTGCTGTCGGTGCCAATGATTATCTGAACAACAGCACGGTTAAGGCGGTTGTCAATGATTATTTCACGGAGACTGTTGCAGGCAATGAAATGAAAATGTCGAGCTGTGTGAGCAGCAACGGGACCATGAATTTCGGTACCGTTACTAATTTTGTAAATACGGCAGTCGGAGCCGGTGTAGGTGTATACGGACATACGCTGGCATGGCATTCGCAGCAGGCAGTGGGCTATCTGAACGGTTTGATCAAAGACCTGCCCGCACAGCCCATCGAAGGGAGTGACACGATTGTTTGGTCGTTGCTGAAAGCAAAGGACTTCACACAGGAAAAGAGCATAGGTTGGTCATCGGACAAAACAACCTATGGCTATACCACCTCTTTTGTGAGTGACGGTCTTCAGGTGCATACCACCAGGAAAGTCAACTCATGGGAGGTGCAGTACATTGTTATGGACAATATCCCGACCGTTCAGGGCGTGACCTACAAAATGACTGTCACCGTAAAAGGATCGGCTGCCGGCAATATCCACAGCAAACTTGGAGGCTGGAGCGGCGGAGCAAGCGCAGAAATACCCTTCACAACGGAATGGAGAGATGTGGTTATCAACTATACAAGCACACTCGATAACAGTTTTCTGCTTTTCCAGAACGGCGACTTCGTAGGTGATATCTGGATCAAGAACATCAGGTTCGAAAAGTCGGTGCAAGGCAAGAAGGCTACCCGTAGCTGTATCGTGATGAATGCGACGGCTAAGAATGCGAACACAT
>JAYFRI010000028.1:0-4505 GCA_034926015.1 Paludibacter sp.
CACAACCAGATGGATCTACAGTCACAATTCTGCTTCATGGAGATGAGTTTCGTAACTCCAGAACAACAATAGATGGTTATTTGGTGAAGAAAAACTCAAAAGGGTTTTTTACCTATGTAAATACCGATCCTCAGGCAGCAAGCACCGAAACCAATATTATTGCCCGCGATATTACTAAGCGTACTGCCAACGATGTAAATTTTTTAAAAACAATTTCGAAAGCCAATACATTGTCAATATCAAACTCTGCTCCAAGAAAAGCAAAAGCATTTGATACCTCCTTCCGCAGAAATAAAATACAGAAGGCTTTTCCGCTTATCGGCTCACCTAAATCATTGGTTATCCTTGTTAATTTTTCAGACAAAAATTTTGTTACTTCTACACCCCAACTTTCATTCAACAACCTGTTGAATCAGAGCGGTTACAATGTCAATGGAGGCACCGGATCGGCTCGCGACTATTTTATGGCAAGTTCGTACGGCAAATTTGCACCTGAATTTGATGTTGTTGGTCCATACAATCTGCCAAAATCTATAGCCAGTTATGGAGCCAATGATGAAGACGGATATGATATAGATCCTGCAGCTATGGTAGTAGATGCCTGTACTGCTGCAAATGCTGCTGGTCTTGACTTTACCCAATACGACACCGATAACGATGGTGTGCTCGACAATGTATTTGTTTATTATGCAGGCTACAACGAGGCTGAAGGTGCCTCTGAAAACACTGTTTGGCCACATCGCTGGGCTGTATACACGAGCGAAGAAAGTGCAACAAATTATACTTACGACGGCACAATAGCATCAGTAACCTTTGATGGAAAACGCCTCTATGATTATGCTTGTACATCCGAATTAAGTGGCTCTGCTGGAAACAGCATGTGTGGTATTGGTACTTTTTGTCACGAATTTGGACACGTAATCGGCCTGCCCGACTATTATCATACAAATGATAATACAGGTAAAAGTACTTTGGACGAATGGAGCATTATGGATTACGGTGGATATTCTAATGAAGGAAGAACACCTCCATTGTATTCTACTTACGACAGATTTTATTTAGGTTGGTTAACTCCTCAGGAAGTGAATTCTCCGATCGATCTCTCACTTCTTCCAATATATCAGGGAATTACAGAACCTGTAAATACCAATCAACAGGCTTATTTGCTTTCTGCTACTACTCATAATCTGAATGGAGCAAATCCAACTCCTTCTGAATTTTTCATGCTCGAATATCGCAAAAAAACAGGTTGGGATGCATTTTTACCCGGTGAAGGAATGCTCATCTGGCACATCGACTATAATCAAAGTGCCTGGGATAACAACGAACCCAATAATTACTCTGGAACAAAACAAACTGCTACAGACCACATGCGCGTGTATTTACAACCACTGAGTGGCTCTACTACCACACCGGGGGCTGCTTTTACTTCGGGATCTTTTACTCCTACTACATGGTCAGGCACAGACATCAACCGCCCTGTTACAGCGATCACAAAAACAACTAACAATGTAAGCTTTAAACTTATGGGTGGAACGCAAGGACCAACAATCGTGAGCTCAGCTAATCTGACCGATTTTGCCACTGTTCTTGGAACTCCTGCTGCTGCTCAAAGTCTTATTGTAAGTGGAACTACATTATCAAACGATATAAACATCTCCTTCAGTGACCAAAGCAATTTCGAGATGAAACTATCTTCGGAAAGCACATGGAGCAAGACACTTACAATACCACAAGTATCAGGAAGCATCAATCCAACAACAGTCAATATTCGCTACAACCCAACTGTTGCCGGATCGCACTCTGCGGTTATCACACTTTCAAGTGCGGGGGCCACAAGCAAAACCATTAATGTAAATGGTAGTGCATCAATACCATTCGACCCCAATGCAAAAGCCGTTTTTCCTGGCTCGGTTGACAATTTACTTCAGTTCCCTGCCACTACCGTTAGCAAAACAAGAACTAAGGTTTTAAACATCAAAACAACTGACATTTTAAGCGCTCTATCGGTAAACATTACCGGAACAAACGCTGCCATGTTCGCTGTTTCTACTGCTACAATTACAAGTAGTACTGCTAACGCTGCCAACGGAACAAATATAAATGTAACTTACACGCCTGCTGCAACAGGAAATCACACTGCAACGCTTACAATATCAGGTGGAGGCCTCAATCCGGCAAAAGTAATTACCTTAACCGGAGAAGGAAAATAGCCCAATCATTGTAGTTTATTCTTAAAACGCATTTGAAAAATAAAAATTTCAAATGCGTTTTTTTATGTAATTTTCGCATTTAAGAGAAAATGCATCTAATCTTTACATTACACAAAATTCACAAACAAAACCTAAAAACGAAACAACAAGAAACTGAAATACAGTATATTAAAAAACAAGGAAAGATGATCATTATATATTAACTCATTGAAATTGAGAAATGAACAATGAAAAACGATAATTGTTTTATAACTTTGCAGCCCTAAATCTAAAACATTGTTTTTTCAAGGAGTTAAATTTACCTGTTGGCTCAAAAAACAACTTCTGTTTATTCTGAATTTTTTAAATTGTAAATCGTAAAGATGGATTTTAAATACGACGTAATTGTCATAGGTGCCGGACATGCCGGAAACGAAGCTGCATGTGCAGCAGCCAACATGGGGTCAAAAACTCTACTGATCACCATGGATATGAATAAAATTGGGCAAATGAGCTGTAACCCCGCCGTGGGAGGTATAGCCAAAGGACAGATTGTGCGCGAAATTGACGCTCTTGGAGGCCAAATGGGCATCATTACCGATCGCTCAGCTATACAATTCAGAATGCTAAACCGCTCAAAAGGTCCTGCAATGTGGAGTCCGCGTTCACAGAGCGATAGACAACAATTTATTCAGGAATGGATAAAAACAATTTCGGAAACAAAAAATCTTTATGTTTGGCAGGACACCGTCACGCAATTATTAATTAAAAACGGATCAATAACCGGAGTTAAAACAGCCCTCGGCGTCGAGATGCAAGCAAAGTCAGTAGTGCTTACAACCGGTACTTTTTTAGGCGGTCTTATGCATTTTGGTAAAAGCCAGCTCTCAGGAGGACGCATCTCCGAACCTGCTTCATTCGGAATCACTGAACAGCTCAAATCTATAGGCTTCTCCACTGATAGAATGAAAACAGGAACACCTTGCAGAATCGATGGACGTACAATTGATTTCAGTAAGATGCAGGAACAAATCGGAGATGATGATTTTCATAAATTTTCTTTCCTCGAAGAAGTAAATCGCGGACTAACTCAACGGAGTTGCTGGATAACCTATACAAGCGAAAAAACACATGAAGAACTACGAAAAGGATTGACTGATTCTCCTCTTTATAATGGCCAAATTCAAAGTATAGGTCCACGCTATTGCCCCAGCATTGAAACAAAAATTGTAACATTCGCGGATAAAACATCTCATCAACTTTTTCTCGAACCAGAAGGAGTAAACTCTAACGAGTATTATTTAAACGGGTTTTCTTCATCCTTGCCATTAAAAGTGCAAATCGATGCCATACACACAATTGTTGGTTTGGAAAACGCACAGCTTTTTCGACCAGGATACGCCATTGAATATGATTTTTTTGATCCAACACAATTAAAACACACGCTCGAAACAAAGAAAATAAGCAACCTTTTCTTTGCAGGACAAATCAACGGAACCACGGGATATGAAGAAGCTGCAGGCCAAGGTCTCGTTGCCGGAATAAACGCACACATCAATTGCCACGGAGGAAAAGAATTCACGCTGGCACGTAATGAAGCTTACATAGGCGTTCTTATCGACGACTTAGTTACAAAAGGAGTTGATGAGCCTTATCGTATGTTTACTTCCCGAGCCGAATACCGTTTAATCCTCAGACAAGACGATGCCGATATGCGTTTGACCGAAAAATCCCACGAAATAGGTTTGGCCTCATTAAATCGCATTAATCAGCTCCAGCACAAAAAAGAAGAACTAACAAAATTACGCTCTTTTTTGGAAAATTATTCGATTAAACCAAATGCAATCAATGAATTTTTAAGATCTAAACAGTCATCTGAATTAAAAAATGGTTGTAAACTGAGCGATTTGGTACTTCGCCCCCAACTCAACATTACCGATTTGGTTGAAGCAATACCAGCCCTCAAGCAAAAAACAGACTTAATTTCGTCCCGTAAGGAAGAGATTATTGAGGCTACTGAAGTTCTATTGAAATACGAAGGATATATCGAACGAGAAAAATTAATTGCCGAAAAGCTACAAAGACTGGAGCATGTTGCGTTGAAAGGGAGAATAGACTATAACTCCATCCTCTCGTTGTCAACTGAAGCCCGGCAAAAACTCACCAAAATTGACCCGGAAAATATTGGCCAGGCAAGCCGAATACCAGGAATTTCTCCAAGCGATGTAAACATTTTGCTTGTACTGCTTGGCAGATAAACACTGGTTCCACGTGAAACATTCTATCATGAAAATTGAGTTTCACATGAAACAT
>JAYFRI010000153.1:0-2984 GCA_034926015.1 Paludibacter sp.
AAGGGGCGAGCTTTTGAAACTTTCATGGGCTCGTTTTTCAGGGGTAGCTTTGGACAATATTTTACCCCGCGCCAAATCGTAAAATTCACTATTGACGTTTTGCCGATTACAAACAATTCAATCGTAATGGATACATCTTGCGGTAGCGGTGGATTTCTGCTTTATGCTCTGAATAAAGTGAGAGAACAGGCGACCGAACTTTATCCCAAGTACAAAACAGACACCAGACAATATGCAAAGTGGTTTACTTATTGGCATGATTTTGCTGCCAAGAATCTCTATGGAATTGAGATTAATGAGCAAATATCTCGTGCAGCCAAGATGAATATGATCATGCATGATGATGGTCATACCAACGTCATTACTTCAGATGGCCTACTTTCCCCTCAACAAATTGAGGAGCGAACTTCAAATAACGGTTTTCAGTATGGCCGGGTTGATTTCATTGTTACAAATCCTCCGTTTGGAAGTATAGTAAAATTAACTGAGCAGGCATATCTTAAAAATTATTCGTTTGGTAAAAAACAACACGATTGGTTAGATTTGCGCCCAGAACCGGATAATGAATCAGATAAGGAAAAACGTGACAATCAAAGCACAGAGGTCCTATTTATTGAACAGGCATATAAATTTCTAAAACCACATGGCTATCTTGCCATTGTCGTTCCTGATGGTATTCTTACTAATAGCAGTCTTCAGTATGTACGTGATTCGATAGAAGAATGGTTTCGCATCGTTGCGGTCATCTCCATGCCCCAAACTGCATTTTCTGCGAATGGGGCTGGGGTAAAGAGTTCCGTCATGATTTTAAGGAAGTGGACGGATGACGAAAACAAAAAGATTGTGACAATTAAAAAAAGCATTGCTATTGATCTTCGGATGGCAAAACAATATAGAGAAAAAGTGAAAGCATGGGAGAAAGAGAAAAAGGCAAAGCAAAAGGCCCTTGATGGATTTGAGAACACCACCGGCATAAAAAAATTGGTTGAATTAAGAAAAACTCCCGAATATAAAAATTGGAGTGCGGAACTTTCTGCTACATATACCACAAAGGTCAACGAACTAAAAGATGAACTTAACGAAGCGTATCTGAAGGAACGTCAAATGAAATTGCCTGATTATCCAATTTTCATGGCGATTGCCGATGTTATTGGCTATGATGCCACCGGCAAGCCAACTACGGCAAATGAACTTGATTATATAGGTAAAGAATTGAGCAAGTTTATTGTGGATATTGAGGGGAATGAAAAATGATACTAAAAGGTATTGTTGAAGAAACATTTGGTGGCAGAACTCTATTCCGTGGCTATGCAACTCTTAAAAGTTTGGCGATGATTTCAACGCCAGCCCAATATCAAAGAGATATTGATACCAATCGTATAGATGAAATAAAATCATTTTTTAGTGAGGGGACATTTCGTTTCTTCCCAGAGTTAATCTTTGGATTAGAATTTCCCGATGATGATGCGCTTAAACATATCAAAGATGTACCAGGGGGCAAAAAACCCTTATCTAATGGTCTCAAGATTACAAAAGGGAAATTTCGATTTAATAATGTTTATGGCGCAAACCCAAAAACCAAAAGCATGTCGATTGATTTCCCCAAAGACGAAAGGCCTCTCAGTAGAATTGATGGGAACCACCGTCTTAAAGCTGTAGACGAGATCTTGCAATTATCTGAAGGTACGCCTGAGGCACTTGCTCTACAGCAAGAGATAGGAAACATGGTGGTTCCTTTTTCAATGTTGCTACAAACGAAATCAGATGAAGCAAAAAAATATGAGACTGCTTTTTATTTCCTTATCAACTCAAAGTCAGTTCCCCTGACAAGCAATGATAATTTGAAGGCAATTCTTGATGGGAAATGCTTTTCTCCAAACGAGCAAGAGAGATTGATTGGTCCTTTTGCTGAAACAATAGAAGATCTTGTCTCTTGCTTGGAACAATATAATTCTATCAAAAAGATTTTTGAAAATCGAAAATACGAGTTCCTGCTTGATTTGTTCCAGCTACAATTTGCTATGCTGCCCTCAAAAGAACAAGTTCTAGATGCATTGGCATACGCAAATCACCAATATTATGCCAATAAAAAGTTAGCCTGTTGCGATATTAATATACTTCTGGTGCTTCTGTATTATAGAATTACTGATGAAAAGTTATGCGATAAATTTATTATGTGGGTAATCGAAAATTCAATCTCTACACTTAAGGAGGTTGCCCCATCAAATATCATTGCAATTTTTGACAAGACCAACAAAAAAGGGCCATATAAAGTTTTCGTTGCCATGCCATACGTTTCCTTTAAGCGGGTCAATGAATTCAATAAGCTATTTAAGGAAGTCCTTCAAGAAGTCTCAGCTAACGAGAAGGTAGAAGTAGAACTAATTCCAATTATGCGTTTCCGTGGGGCCGCACAGCGAATAGACCAACGCCTTATCAAATGTATTAAAGAATGCGATCTTTTCATTGCCGATTTAACGGGGGGCAACGAGAATGTGCTTTTTGAAGTTGGGTTGGCCGAGGGAAATAATAAACCAATGATCTTGTTACGTGCAGAAAATGATACTATCTCCAAGGTACCATTTGAGATATATGCCCAATATGCCAAAGACAAGAAAATCCCATTTGACATGAATCAACTGCAATGGGTACCATATTCTGTAACTGGAGATTATAACGATATAAAGAGTATTGTCCGGAATAATCTTCCCGAAATACTTAGACAAAAATACGGTGAGATAAAATAATGGCGATAGAACAAATAGTGCCGAAGAAGATTTTCTTTATTAAGCATTCTAATTTATCTAGACGAATAGATCCTCTTTTTTATGCATGGGGCCTAGATAAGTTTCTTAAAAATCACCCAATAGTTGCCCTGGGGGATGTTTGTAAAAAGTTCAGGTCAGGATTCGGCGCAGGCAAAACCGATCAAACCGATGCTACTGACGGAATACTCCACCTTCGCCCAACAAATTTGGATGAAA
>JAYFRI010000161.1:0-9939 GCA_034926015.1 Paludibacter sp.
TTTATAATCCATGTAGCCGGATCGGCATGTTGATTCCATGAAACCGGCAAACGTATAGCATTAAAACCATTGCTCTTAATGGATTTGATCAAATCATTTGTAATCAAAGGATTTCCCCATGCAGTTTCACCACCTATAGCTTCTAGCGTATTCCCTATATTCAGGCCAATCTTTAATTTTTTTGCAAGTTCGGTAGCCGTGCTGCTCATGCCTGTAGCATCAGCAGGAACATCTAAAACTCTACCCGTCTGCAAAACCTTTACTGTTTTGGAAACAGAACCTGAGGTGATAGTAATCACCGCTTCGCGACTCATCGAAAGCGTATTTTCGGTAACACTGATATCAACTTGTCTGGTGCCAGCCACACCCGAAGCTGGAGACAAAGTACACCAACTTTCTGAGCTGATAGCCTTCCATTGCATATTGCTCGTTATGGACAGAATAATAGTACCATTTTCTTTGCTGAATGCTACTTCTTCCTTCGCTACAACTAATTCAGGTAAAATGACAGTGTCGCTTTTACAAGAAGAAGGTAGAATTACCATAAGGATAATCAAGAAAAAAGAAAAGTATTTATTTAGATTATTCATTTTCAGCACCTATGATTTATTGGTTTACAAACAAGCATTCATCTATTTTCTTGAGAAAAAGAAGATAAAAGCAGCAATTTTCTATAGTTTTATTTATCCTTTATTTTTATTTCAACTGAACAGACATTTTTTCGCCGGCATAATGCACAGTTTTAGCTCCACTGTGATTACCATCTATTCCTGTGGAATTATCTGGTTGAATTAAAACGATTTGAAAATTACGATCTTTTATCATTCCGTTAAATTCGCCCTTGCGTTTTGCAATATCAAGCGTTTTCGTTTTATCGTTATATTTAAATTCAATTGTCGAGAATGCTCCTTTTTCATAATTGTAATTTACATTTTCATCTTCGTAAAGTGTGAAAGCTCCGTCCTTTCCGGCGTACACATAAATGGTGAGATCGTTCTGCGCTTCCGTAGTATTCTGAATCAGTTCTCCAATGGGAAGTATGCTTCCTGCAGCCACATACACCGGCATTCGATCGTAAGGTGCAGCCACTGTTTGTTTTTGTCCTCCGGCAATAAATTTTCCATCGTTCAGCTGATACCAGCCGGCACCTTCGGGAAAATACACTTCGCGTGTGCGGGCTTTGTACTCATAAACAGGGCAAATCATTAATCCTGAACCAAACATATACTGGTCGCCGATGTTCAGCACATTTTTTTCTTTTGGAAAATCCATCACCAAGCCACGCATCATTGTATAATCGTCGAAATAACATTTTCCGGCCATCGAGTAAATGTAAGGCATCAAGCGATAACGAAGTTGAGTATAATACAACATTGTTTTGTAGGCAGGATGCGTTTCAGGTGCAATGTTCCAAAGTTCGCGATAAGGGAATTGTCCGTGAGTACGAAACAGCGGAACAAAAGCACCAAACTGATGCCAACGGACATTCAATTCCCGCCATTCTTCTCGGTCGGATGAACCTTCGGGCGCTTGTTCGTATCGTTTTTCTACACAAAAACCACCGTTGTCCATAGTCCAATAAGGAATTCCGCTCATCGAAAAATTGATGCCCGCAGGAATCTGGGCTTTCATGTCTTCCCAACGCGTGGCAATATCGCCACTCCAGGTTGCGGTTGAGTAACGTTGCAATCCGGCAAAACCCGATCGGGTCAATAAGAACACGCGTTTATTATTATCTTCTTCACGTTGTCCATTGTAAATAGCTTCAGCATTCATCAAAGCATAAGCATTGAAAAACTCGGTAGAACTACCCAAAGCTGTTGGTCCACAAAGGGCTTTACGGTAGTCCATGTCGGTACAATCGCGTACATTCGGTTCGCTGGCATCCATCCACCAGGCATCAATACCAAGTGTGTAAAGATGCTCCTTCATTTGTTTCCAGAAAAGCTGACGTGCTTCGGGAGAATAAGCATCGTAGAAAGAACCGACATAACCAGGGCCTACCCAATCCTTTATACTGTCCTTGACGGCCTGCATATACATCCAGCCTTTGTCTTTAAATTCTTTAAAATGTTCAGTAGTCGCGTAGAATTTCGGCCATACCGAAATCATTATTCTAGCATCCAATGCGTGAATAGCATCAACCATTCCCTTTGGATCAGGAAAGCGGTTTTTATCAAACTCGTGACTTCCCCATGCATCTTCGGGCCAGTAATTCCAGTCAAGCACAATATTGTCGATCGGAATCTGGCGGCGGCGGAACTCTTTCAACGCGTCAAGTATTTCATCCTGTGATTTGTAACGTTCACGACTCTGCCAGAAACCCATGGCCCATTTAGGCATAATAGGAGCTTTGCCGGTAACCAACCGATAGCCACTGATCACTTCATCCGCATTGTTGCCACAGATAAAATAATAATCCATTTGTTTGCCCATTTCCGACCATAGCGATAATTTGCTTTGTTCCTCGTCGGGGACAGGCGACAGCGCTTTCAGCCCGATATAAGATACTCCTCCATCGGGTTGCCATTCGATGCGAATTTTATGACGTTTGTTTTTGTCGAGTTGAGCTGAAAATTTGAAACTATTTGGGTTCCAGGCCGTACGCCAGCGCTCTTTCACTATTAAACTATCATCAAGATACACTTTGGTGTAACCGGCATAATAGAGATTGAAGCGAAAAAGTCCACTCTCTTTGGGCTGAAGTTCGCCTTCCCAGGTAATGGCGGCATTATTAAAAGGAAAATCTTTAGGGAAATTTTTGATCGTTTGCAGATTTTCATAATCCACATTGGCTTCCTGCCTTTCAATAAAAACGTTTTTCGGATCTTTATTGAGCATGTAAATAGCTGTTAGTCCACCTTCTTTCCCATATTTATCAAATAATTTGAATTGATCGAGGTTGGCATAGGGGCGAGGATCGCCAAAACGGGTAATGGAATAATTATCCCAAAGTATGCCGTAGTTTTTATTGGAGACAACAAAAGGGACTGAAACTTTTGTATTGTACTGAAAAAGCTCTTCGTTGCGTCCTTTCCAGTTGAATTCGTCAGATTGGTGCTGACCTAAACCATAGAAAGCTTCATCAGCCGTCGACTCAAACACCTGACGGAAACTGTAACCTTTGCTTCCGTCCACTTCGATAGGAGCAAAAGTTTTGCCGCCACCGGGTTGTTCCTGAAGAATTATATTTCCATTGATATCGGTAAATGAAACTTCGCCACTGACAAGAGACACTACCGCCCTCAAACGGGATGTTTTTAGTATCACATTATTGCCCGATTGCTGTACATTCCAACCCTTTGTTTGTGTTTGGGTGTACGAAGTGATCAGACTTTTCTGGTCTGTTACTTTATCTTCAGGAGTTGCAGTAACGCGTATAATATCATCAGTAATTACCTGTAAACGAATGCTGCGGGCAAGATCAGGTGAGTTTTTTTTGAGTGAAATAACAACTCCATCAGTCTTTTTCTGAAAGGCAACAGTATTGCTACTTACAAACAAGGCGACAATAAAAAGTAGCGAAATTCTCTTATCAATTTTAATGATTTTCATAAATGATTTTTTACAGCCCGGAGGGACTTTTAGAAAAACACAAATTTAATTTATATTTATTGAACAAAACCACACAAATGTAACAAGAATCAACCGATGTTGATAACCGATGGGCGCAAAATGTAATTTTAATAGGAGCTTTTTGATAACAACGCCTTATTTACAGCTTAAAACCGCAATTATTTTATATTTTTGTAAAGTTAATCTTATCCGCTTCAATTTGCCTCTCAGCTTCGTATTATGCAAAAATCCTTTTTCTACATCTTATTTCTTTCTTTTCTCATCGCTATCAATGCGCATTCCGAAACATATAGTTTCACGCGCGTTGACAATACTAACGGATTGTCGAACAATCAGATCGAATGCATTTTCAGAGACTCCAGAGGCTTTATGTGGTTCGGCACCAATTTCGGACTGAACAGGTTCGATGGGATTCAGGTAAAGATATACAAGGCCGACCGAAACGACAGCACCATGCTTACCTATAATTCTATTTCAGAAATACAGGAGGATGTAAATGGCGATTTATGGATAAGAGGAAATGAAAATTACCTGATTTATGATATTCGGTCGGAAAAATTCAAACGCAATCTATCGTCCGTTCTCGAAAAACTGAACATTCATTTCAATCCGACCCTTGTTGAAATTGACAAAAAAAAGAATTATTATTTCTATCATCCACAAAAAGGAGTTTTTAAGTACGATACAAGCTCAAAAAAACTAACAAAATTCACTCAGGACAACAGCGGGAAAAATCTTTCGCGCGGAACAATCATAAAAATCAGAGTGGTCGACAATGCTTTTTGGGTGCTTCATCAATCAGGCCTGATCGAACGCATGAACGAAAAGGCCAATACAGTAGATTTCCGCAACAACTTCAAACAAAAGATGCCGGATGGATCGGCGCTGGAAAAGAGTTTATATATCGACAATGAAGGATGCCCCTGGGTTTTTCCGGGAGTAAACGACAAAGGAGTGCTTTTTTACGATTTCAGCAAAGCGTCGTGGGTGTACTTCGGAGCAAACATAAAAGGCTTTAAAACTCCTTATGTAAAAGCAATCACGAATGACTTTGTGAGAGATGTAGCACAGGATCAAACGGGTAAAATATGGATTGCCACCGATCATGGCGGAATTAACATCTGGGACAAAAAAACAGATCAGATAAAGGCGGTGATGAATGACCCCGACAATCCTAATTCAATCAGCCAGAACTCGGTGATTTGTCTTTTTGCCGATATCACAGGCATTATGTGGCTCGGCACTTACAAAAACGGTGTCTCCTATTACCATCCCGGTATGTTTAAGTTCGAAAAATCGCCTTTGTTTTTTTATCAACACCCCCAATTGGAAAACAAAGACTGTAACAGCCTTTACGAAGATTCTAAAGGAAACCTTTGGATTGGCACCAACGGCAGCGGTCTATTGAAGTATTCGAACATCGGCAACGATTTTAAAATTTATCGCCACAACGAAAACAATCCTAACTCAATCTCGTCGGACATTATTATTTCTTCGATAGAGGACAATGAAGGCAAAATGTGGTTTGGCACCTTTCTGGGCGGGCTCAATCAGATGAACGGCGAAAGTTTCAAGACCTACTTTCCTCAATTGAATGAACAGAATTCCCTGTCGAACAAAAGTGTTTACGGGCTTGTAGAAGATAACAAAAACAACCTGTGGATAGGAACTTTAGGAGGTGGATTGGATAAATTAGATGCAACACGCAAGATTTTTAGCCATCACAACATGCGCAACACAAAAAATCTATCGTCCGACTACGTGCTATCGCTCTTTTCGAAGGATAAAACCAAAATTTACATCTCCACCTCTTTGGGGATATATGTAATGAACACCAAGACAGGCGTGATAGAACCTGTATTTGCAAGCCAGAAACTAAAGAATAAGCTTTCGGATTTAGTGATCAACTACGCCATGGTCGACAGCAAAAATCAGTTATGGCTGGCCACCGACAACGGAATAAATATATATAACAAAGAAAAAAATGCAATTCATTACATCAACAAAACGAGCGGACTGCCCAGCGATCAGGTGGTTTCGCTCATCGAGGATGACAATGGAAACATTTGGGCAGGCACCCGAAATGGACTTGCCTGCATTTACCCATACTTAAACGAAGACAACAAGGAATATGAATACACAATTGCATCCTTTGATGAAAGCGATGGACTTGTTGGCAGCATTTTCAATCAAAATGCTGTTTTTAAAAACCAGAACGGACTGATCTACTTCGGCTGCACAAAAGGCTACACGGTGTTTAATCCTCAAAACATTCATTTAAATACAATTGCTCCCAAACCTCGCTTGACAGGTTTAAAGATAGGTGTTGATGAAATTTTACCCGGCAACAAATTCAAGGACAGAGTCATCCTCGAAACTTCAATAACACATTCAAATAAACTGATACTGAATTACAACGAAAAAAACTTCACCTTGTATTTTTCGGCATTAAGCTACATTCATCCCGAAAAGAATCACTACCGTTACATCCTTAAAGGACTTAACGACAAGTGGGTTGAAACCAGATGGGGTGCAGCCTCCTACTCAAATCTCGAACAGGGAAGTTATGAACTGATTGTGTATGCCTGCAACAACGACAATGTATGGAGCAGTGAGCCTCTTGTCATACAAATCATTGTAAAACCACCATTTTGGTTAAGCTGGTGGGCTATTGCATTTTACATTGCCATAGTACTGTATTTAATCTGGATATACGTTCAATATAATTTGCGCAAGCAGAAACGTGAATTCGAGAATGAACAAAGCATTCGCGAAGCCCGACAACTTCACGAAATGGACGAAATGAAATTCCGCTTTTTCACCAACATTAGTCATGAATTTCGCACACCTCTGACGCTGATTCTTAATCCGGTAGAGAAATTGCTAGAAGAGACTCAGTCTGATGAACAAAAAAACTTACTTAACATCGTAAAACGCAATGCCAATGGATTACTCGACCTTGTAAATCAGCTACTGGACTTCAGAAAGCTGGACGTGCAGAAAGATAGCCTGTACCTTTCGGTAGGCGATGTGGTTGCTTTTGTCAAAGAGATTTGCTATTCGTTTACCGAAATGGCCAATAAAAAGACAATCAACTTCACTTTTTCAAGCTCGGTTACAGAACTTCGCATGGAATTCGACCCAGAAAAACTACGTAAAATAGTTTATAATTTACTTTCAAACGCCTTTAAGTTTACTTCCGAAAGTGGTAAAATTGATGTTCAACTCAGTCTGATTCATCTAATCAACGATGATAAAAAACTATTTCAGATCGTTGTTTCCGACACAGGGATTGGCATTCCCGACAAAGACAAAAACCGGATTTTTGAACGCTTCTACAGAGTTGAAAATGGAGAAAACGGCCATCAAACAGGTACAGGTGTAGGCCTTCACATTGTAAGCGAGTATGTAAAACTGCACAATGGACAAATCAAGGTCGAAAGCGCTTTGGGAAAAGGAACTACATTTACTGTATTCATCCCTGCCAAACAGCAAATGAACGAAGAGATAATTACAAATGGCGAAGCAGAAAATGAAGTGCCTATAGTAAATGAAGCGAAGGACAAGAACGAAGAACGCAGTGGAAAATTGCCGCTTATGCTGATAGTGGACGACAACGACGATTTCAGAAACTTTATTGCCGTTTTGTTTGCCAATACTTTCCGGATCATCACAGCCGAAGATGGCGAAAAAGCACTTGAAATAACCTTAGAAAAAATGCCCGACCTTATTATTTCTGATGTAATAATGCCCCGAATGGACGGTTATGAGCTTTGCAAAGCGCTAAAGCAGGACATTCGTACTTCGCATATTCCTATCATTTTGCTAACAGCAAAAACCGGCGATGAAAACAAATACCGGGGATTAGAAGCCGGAGCCGATGATTATGTATCAAAACCATTCAAAATGGAATTACTTGAACTCAAAGTGTCGCGCATTATCAATCGTCAGCAACAGCAGCATGATCACTTCAGGAAAAAAATAGACATCAATCCCTCGGAAATAGAAATCACTTCGATGGATGAGAAATTTGTACGGAAAGCGGTAGCTTTGGTCGAAACCAATATTGCAAATACCGATTTTCTTGTCGAAGACCTTTGCAGAGAAATGGGCATGAGCAGGGTTTATTTCTATAAAAAGATTTTATCGCTGACCGACAAGACGCCATCTGAATTCATACGTTTTATAAGGCTAAAACGTGCATCCGATTTATTGGAAAAAAGTCAGCTTTTCGTAAACGAGGTCGCTTATCAGGTGGGATTCAACGACCCCAAATACTTCCGCAAATATTTCAAGGAAGAATTCGGAATGAGCCCGAACGAGTACAAGAAGAAATTTGTAAAATAACAGGGGATTGAATATTTATCAATTGGTTCAACTTATTCAATGATTTTAAAACAGATGAAGCCGTAAACTGTATAAAAGACAACATTAACAATATAAGTATTCACCCCTGATTGTTTACATTCCGAACGGTTCGGATCGTTATATTTATCTTATTTTTGCACAACTCTTTAATTCGATATATATGAAAATCAGCGTTTCCCGTTGGACAGTTTTATTACTGCTCATTCCAGTTCTTGCTTCGGCTCAAACAACTTTTCCTTTTCAAAACACTTCTTTACCCGATAGTAAACGTGTTGACAATCTTCTTTCGTTGATGACAATCGATGAAAAAGTCAATGCCCTTTCTACCAATCTTGGCATTCCCCGCCTGGGCATCCGAAACACCGGACATTCCGAAGGCCTGCATGGCATGGCACTCGGCGGACCTGGAAATTGGGGCGGAATGGAAAGAGGTATAACTAAAACCTATCCCACTACCACTTTCCCTCAGGCTTACGGACTGGGCGAAACCTGGGATACAGAATTGATCCGGAAAGTTGCCGACATTGAAGCAACAGAAGTGAGGTTTTATGCTCAGAATGCCAACCAACAAAGAGGCGGTATGGTGATGCGGGCTCCGAATGCCGATTTAGCTCGCGATCCTCGCTGGGGGCGCACCGAAGAAAGTTACGGCGAGGATGCATTCCTCACTTCGCGACTGACGGTGGCTTTTGTGAAAGGCTTACAGGGTAACGATCCAAAATACTGGAAATCGGCTTCGCTTATGAAGCACTTTATGGCCAACAGCAACGAAGACGGGCGCGACTCCACTTCGTCGGACTTCGACGAACGGCTTTTCCGCGAGTATTATTCTTTCCCGTTTTACAAAGGCATTACCGAAGGTGGCTCGCGGGCATTTATGGCTTCGTACAATGCATGGAACGGAGTGCCAATGACGATTCATCCGATATTGAAAACAATTACCCGTGACGAATGGGGCAACAACGGTATTATTTGTACCGATGGTGGCGCCCTGAATCTGCTTGTAAAAGCGCACAAAGCTTTCCCAACAATGACCGAAGGTGCTGCTGCTGTGGTGAAAGCTTCGGTAGGCCAGTTCCTTGACTTTTTCAAACCCTACATTTACGAGGCTTTGAAAAAAGACATTTTGACCGAAAAAGACATTGACGATGCAATAAGGGGGAACTTTTATGTAGCATTAAAACTGGGCTTACTGGATGCCGACCAAACGAAAATACCTTACGCCGGCATTGGCGTAACCGATACCGTTTCGCCCTGGAATAAACCGGAGGTGAAGGCTTTTGTGCGTGAGGTAACGGCTAAATCGGTAGTTTTGCTGAAAAATTCAAGTCAGTTATTGCCATTCAACAAATCAAAAATCAAATCCATAGCTGTTATCGGACCACGCGCTAACGAAGTGTTGCTCGACTGGTACAGCGGAACGCCGCCATATGCGGTAACAATTTTAGAGGGTATCAAAAATGCCGTTGGGAAAGATGTAGAAGTGCTTTATGCAGCGAGCGATGAGATGGATAAAGCCACCAAAGCAGCACTGAGAGCCGATGTAGCCATTGTTTGCGTTGGCAATCATCCTTATGGAACTGATGCACGCTGGAAAATATCACCGGTGCCAAGCGATGGTCGCGAAGCAGTCGACCGCAAAGCACTGAGCCTGGAACAGGAAGATTTGGTGAAAGTAGTCATGCAGGCCAATCCCAAAACAGTGATGGTATTGGTGAGCAATTTTCCTTTTACCATCAATTGGTCACAAGAAAATGTGCCGGCTATTGTACACCTTACCAACAACAGTCAGGAGTTGGGCAATGGTTTGGCCGATGTGATTTTTGGAGATATCAATCCTGCCGGACGCACCACACAAACCTGGGTAAAAGATATCACCGACCTGCCACCAATGATGGATTACGATATTCGTCATGGCAGAACTTACCAATATTTTAAAGGCAAGCCACTTTATCCTTTCGGATTTGGACTAAGTTACACTTCGTTTGAATATTC
>JAYFRI010000244.1:0-16568 GCA_034926015.1 Paludibacter sp.
TCCAAGAGGGAGAGCAAAAAAAGCAGCAATTTCATTGCTGCTTTTTTTTGCTTTATTTGGTAGCAATATCATTGTAAAGTGTTTGTATAAAAGCCTCTGCCTTCGTTTTGTTCTCGCTTTTTCTTCCGGTATTCACATACTCCTTTCCGGTTTCACAGTCAAAAACATACTCGTTTTCGGGCGTCACCATACCAAAACCATTTTGAAAAGTAAAATAGCCAAAATGAGGCGATGAAGCATCCATGATATTTTTGCTATAAGTAAATGCGCTGTGCTCAATGCCCAACTGCGCCAAAAGCGTGGCTGCAATATCGATTTGCGAACCATAGGTTTCGATGCGCCCTTTCGAACTAAGCGCACCACCTGCTATTACAAGTGGAATTTTATACCGGTCCACCGCACGATTATCAATGTCATACGGATAGCGCATGGCATGATCGGGCACCAAAACAACCACCGTATTTTTCCATGCGGCTGTCGCTTTCAGTTGCTTTATAAAGTCGCCCAAACAACTATCGGTATAAGCTACCGAGTTTAAATAAGGATCTTCGAGCTTTTTTCTGAAAGGTACATCATAAGGATTATGACTGCTCAATGTCTGCATCACTTTCAGAAAAGGCGCTTGTTGTTCATTCTTAATCTCCGAAAGCAGTTTATCGAACACCAAATGATCGGGCACACCCCATTTACTTGTTCTTAACTGAGCAGGAAAACTTACATCTTCAACAATAGCATCGAATCCACACACCTTCAGATACGAGCGCATACTTGTAAAATCGGCATCGCCTCCATAAAAATACTGCAAATCATAACCGGCCTGTTTCATCGACAAAGGAAATGAAGGCATATGCTGCAACTTTCTGGGATATTTCATAATGGAAGTGCTTGGCTGAGCCGGAAACCCACTCAGCACCGATACCAGACCACGGTCGGTGCGAAAACTGTTGGCATAGAAATTTGTGAACAGCAACCCTTCACGGCTGAGCGCATCCAAATTCACCGCCACTCCAGGAATTCCACCCAGCTCGGACATATTGAGCGACATAAAACTTTCGAGAATGACAAAAACAACATTCGGACGTTTCGCAGCAAACAACTGAGGAATACTATCGGACGATTGCTGATCCTGAAGCTGCCGAAATACTGATGCTGCCTTTTCCTCCGACATAAAGCGGTATTGTTTTTCGAAGTTTTGCTCAAGCGTAAGCGATTCGAACACACTGAAAGCCGGATTTACAGCAGCATGGTTCAACACAAAATCTTTGCTGAAATAAACTTTCCCAACGTTCATTGTCGACTCTTTTACGCCTCCACGTATGGGAAGAAACAAAAGCGCCACTTCAAATAAGAGAATAAGCGAACTGATCAGTTTTTTCGAAACAGTCCCCTCCCGGTGATCGGTAACGAATAAAAACGTTTTAAATAGTTTGAACAGAAAAAAAGCAAGCACAATAAATGCAACAATACCCATTACATTGAGCCACCAGTTGGTGCTTGCAAGCGCATTGGCCGGAGATTGTATATAGAACAAGGGTGTAGAGTCCAACCTGAAGCCCCAGTACTCGTACAAAATAAGATCGACAACAAACACCACTGCCATAAAAGCAGCAATGGCGGCAAAATAGCCAAAGGAGATGATGCGGACAATATTATTCTTCACCCACAAAGAAGCAATGATAAGAAATCCCGGAATCGCCGAAAAATATCCGGCTACCGAAGCATCGTGCTGCAGACCGTAAAACAGCACTTTCAGGTAATCGGTCCAACCAAAGTCGCCATAAATGCCGTGATAATAAAGCATAAACACGACCTTCTGCAACACGAAAATCAACACAAAAAGCAAAAAAGTGCTCAATAACAATACATACTTATTCTTCATCTTAATATTATGAATATGCCTATAATTAACCATTTGTAGTAATAAAAAGGATCATCGACTCATTTGATTGCCAATGACCTCAACTCTGTTATTACAAAAACCTTACATAATTGTTTCCACAAAGTTAATATATTCTTTTGGTGTAACAGAACTTAAGCCGGATTTCAGCAAAAAAAAACAACGCCGACAATCATCATCTGATTGTCGGCGTTGTTGGCGGAAGCTACGAGATTCGAACTCGTGGTACGGTTGCCCGTACGTCAGTTTAGCAAACTGGTGGTTTCAGCCACTCACCCAAACTTCCCTTCTTTCGCTTTTGCGGGTGCAAATATAGGAAGGAATTTTCAATTATCAAAACCAAACCGGCACTTTAGTTGCTATTATTTTACAGGGCAGGTCTACCTACAACTGATTCTCTGATGCTTAGTTCTTAATTTTATAATAACAAATTGTTGTGTGCCCGATTTTGGAAAATATCGAAACTATTCGTTACTTTTGCGCATCAATTTTTCAAAACATTATAAACCTGCTGTATCAATGACTGAAGCATCCGTTAACTCAAAAAAGAACAAAAAAACCGGCAAAATAATTCTTATAGGCGGAATTTTTATTTCGGTGTGTGTATTGTACTTTGTTTATATCCTTTTTGCCCCCAACATCTCACCTGTAGGCGATCAAAAGGCTTATTTATGTATCCCGGACAGCAGCTCGTTCGACGATGTGGTTACTTTGCTAAACAAACAGGCAAAAGTAACAAACACAGGAGCATTCAAACAGGTCTCTGGTCTGTTGAGATATAAAAGAATACGTCCCGGAAGGTACGAACTTCGTCAGGGAATGAACAATTTTCAGCTTGTACGCACCCTGCGCAGCGGCAGGCAAACTCCGGTAAAACTCACTTTCAACAATATCCGGACAAAAGAACAATTGGCAGGAAGACTTTCCACACAGCTCATGGCCGACTCGGCAAGTATTGTAGCGCTGATGAACGACTCGGCTTTCCTGTCCACTTACAATCTGACGCCCAACACATCGATTTCACTCTTTATTCCCGACACTTATGAAGTGTTCTGGGACTTGGATGCAAAAGAGGTTTTCGAACGCATGAAAAAAGAGCACGATGCCTTTTGGACTGCCGAAAGAAGAGCAAAGGCCGATTCCATTCCACTTACTCCGGTTGAAGTGAGCACGCTGGCCTCCATTGTGGAAGAAGAAACCAATGGAAAAGCCGAAAGACCTATGGTGGCCGGACTTTATATCAACAGACTGAAAAAGGACATGCCGCTACAGGCCGACCCTACCCTGAAATTTGCTGTGGGCGATTTCAGCATCAAAAGGCTGACAATTGAACACATTCTCAAAATATCGCCCTACAATACTTATCGGAACAAGGGATTGCCTCCGGGGCCTATCCGCGTGGCATCGCCCAACGGAATAGACGCTGTATTGAACTACAAAAAACACGATTATATTTTTATGTGCGCCAAAGAAACGCTGAACGGCGAGCATAATTTTGCGGTTAACTATGCCGAGCATCAGGCTAACGCCCGCAAATACCAAAAAGCGCTGGACGCAAGAAAGATTTTCAAATAAGAGCTAAGGGTAATCCTCTCCCGCTGCACCTGAATCTGCCGCATGATTGGAGCAATGTGTCGCGAACCAGGAGTAACGTGCCGCAGACTCAGAGTAACGTCCCGCATGTTCAGAGTAACGTCCCGCAGGCTTGGAGTAATGTTCCGGGAATTCCCCCTGACGTGCCGGAAGCTTAAAGTAATGTACCGGGAGATCTCCCTGACGTGCCGGGAGCTTTCCGTAAGCAATTAAGAGATATAATTCACTTCAGGACGAAGTTCTATGCCGAATTTTTCTTTTACCGATAGTTGTATTTGTTCGGCCAGAAAAACTATTTCGGCACCGGTGGCGCCACCTTTATTCACAAGCACCAGCGCTTGCTTATCGTGCACCGCGGCTTTTCCTATTTGTTTTCCTTTCCAGCCACATTTGTCGATAAGCCATGCAGCCGGCACTTTTTCATCGGTTTCCGAAACATAATAATGAGGCATTTCGGGAAATTGCGACTGTAACTGCACAAAAAGGCTTTTCGGGATCACCGGATTCATAAAAAAGCTACCTGCATTTCCCTGCACAGCGGGGTCGGGCAATTTGCTTTGGCGTATGGCAATGATAGTTTGCCGAACGTTTGCCAAACTCACTTCTCCGTTTTTACGCACTTCGTCTTCCAGATGCTGATAATCCAGCGTAAATGTCGGTACACATTCCAAACGAAAAACAACAGAAGTAACTATGTATTTCCCTTTCATTTTAGTTTTAAAAATACTTTCGCGATAACCGTACGCACATTCTGCATTCGAAAATTCACGAATTTCCCCGCTTTCTACCTCAACAGTTTTCACCCTATCAATCACCGACTGCACTTCCACACCATAAGCGCCTATATTTTGCACTGCAGCAGCCCCTGTTTCGCCCGGAATAAGCGAAAGGTTCTCCACTCCTCCCCAGCCTTTGTTCACAGCAAAACCAACGAAATCGTCCCAAACAACTCCTGCTCCAACCTCTACATACACCGAGCGCTCATCTGTTGTCAGCAAATCAATTGATTTAAGTTGCGAATGAAGCACAACCCCATCAAAATCGTTTAAAAACAACAAATTACTACCACTTCCCACATGCAACAACCGGTGGGAGGTGACTAATTCGGACTTTAAAATCGCTGACAACTCTTCGACACTGGAATATTCAATCAGACAATCGGTTTTTACATCAATGCCAAAGGTATTGAACGGAAGCAATGAAACATGTTTTGAGATTGTCATATCAGTATTTATGTTCGGTTAATTTCAATTGTTTCAGAAAATCAAAAACTCCGGCTTCATCCTCGGGGTGAAACCAGTTGATAGCTTTGTCGCGGTTGAACCATGTCAATTGTCGTTTCGCATAACGGCGGGAATCCTGCTGAATCATGTTCACTGCAAAATCGAGCGGCCATGTTCCGTCCATAAACGCGTAAAGTTCTTTATACCCCACCGTGTTGAGCGTATTCAGATGCCGGAATTCGTAAAACCGGCGGGCTTCGTCGAGCAAGCCTTCCTTCATCATGTCGAGCACCCGTTGATTGATGTGCTCGTACAATTCCTGACGCGGACGATTCAATCCTATTTTCACTATATTAAACGGACGTTCTTTGCGCAGGCCTGTTCGTAAGTCCGAAAAAGGTTGATTGGTGATGCTGCAAATTTCGAGCGCATGCAAAATACGTTTGGCATTGTTCAGGTCTACTTCTTCATAATGTTTCGGATCCAGCCTCTGCAATTCGGCCTGAATATAGGCAAGCCCTTTTTCGGCATACTCCCGGTTCCAGAAATCACGTGTTTCGGCATCAATAGCAGGAATATCGTCCATACCATTACACACCGCATCGATATACATCATCGAGCCACCCACAAGCATTACCACATCCTGCTGTTCAAACAAATTATCGAGCAGTGCCAGCACATCGGTTTCGAACCTGCCGGCGTTATATTCGTCGTGAATTGAATGCGTACCTACAAAATAATGCGCCACACGCTGCAGCTGAGATTCGGTAGGTGCTGCTGTGCCTATTTTCAGCTCGCGATAGAACTGACGCGAATCCGACGAAACGATAGGGCAGCCGAAATATTCGGCCATTTTCAAACTCAGTTCGGTTTTTCCTACTCCGGTAGGCCCCAGCACTACAACTAAGGTTTTATTCTTTGGGTTTGTACTCATTTGCATCTGCATTATACTAAAAAACAGAAAATAAAGAAGCTTATTTTCTGTTTTCTATATCTGAACTGTATCGGGTTTAAAATTTCGGGTCCTCAGAAAAAAGTGCACTGTCGTCGAAGTTCATATCACCAAATCCCTCCTCGTCAAGCTCATCTATATCAAAGTCTTCGTCGCCATAAAAATTTTCGTCGAGATTCATCTTGGGTGCAGCAAATATAGCTTCATCGTCGATAATTTGTTGGGGCGGATTTCCTGTAGAACTAACGCATTCGGCTGCTTCAATATTTTTACCCGGAATAATTTCGCTTAATTCAAGGAAAAATGCTCTGTCGGAAACGATATCAAACACAAAAAGCAGTTTTTGCTTTTCGTCGGAGAGCAATTCCTCCAGTTTAGTTTCTTCCATCACCAGGTTATCGTATTCCGAACTCGAATCCATTTCTATTAATGTCACTTCCTGCCCTTTTTCCCAATCATCCGAACAAATAAAGAAAGAGGTCATCTGATTGGCCTCATAATTTACACTTTTAAGAATTGCATTATGAAGATCAAGAAATGTAGCCTCAGGATCAATTTTAATTATGCGGACAAAATTATCTATCTCATCGGATAGAACCGTAAATTTGTAAATCATTTTGTTTGTTTTATATTTCGGCTGTAAAAATAATACTATTTTTCAGATTGGCATCGGAAATGCTCCAACAAGTTCAAAAAAAAACGACCGGCAATTTGTATGACGGTCATTCTAAATTCCTTACTCTTTGAGTATTTATTTTACACGTTACTAATCATTTAACGTTTTAGCTTTTCCTGAATTTCGTTCACACTCAATCTGAAATTCTTATCAATATCCATCAAGTCGGTCACTATTTTGCAGGCATGCAACACTGTGGCATGATCGCGCTGTCCAATGGCAAGTCCGATAGAAGACAAAGAGTTTTTGGTAAGCTGTTTCGACAAGTACATGGCAATCTGTCGGGCCTGTACCACTTCGCGTTTGCGGCTTTTTGTTGATATCGCATCCACCGACAAAGAGAAATAATCGCATACAGTGTCGCGGATTTTCTCAACGGTATTGGTCTTGCGGGTTACCGTCACAATACGGCTTACAATTTTTTCGGCCAGCTCCACATCCAAAGGCATATCGGCCAAAGTAGAGTGTGCCAGCAACGATACCAGCGTGCCTTCGAGGTCACGTACATTATCGGTTACATTCTCGGCAATAAAGTCAACCACATCAGCCGGAATTTCGAGTCCATCGCGGTATATTTTATTTTCAAGAATGGCTTTGCGCAACTGGAAGTCCGGTTTTTCAATTTCGGCCGACAACCCCCATTTAAAACGGGTAAGCAAACGCTGTTCGAGTCCCACCATCACCACAGGCGAGCGGTCGGAAGTCAACACCAGCTGTTTTCCGGTTTGGTGCAAATGATTGAATATATGGAAAAATGTATTTTGTGTTCCTGTCTTTCCGGCAAATTCCTGAATATCGTCTACTATCAACACATCAATGGTTTGATAGAAATTAAGGAAATCGTTCACCGTATTAGCTCTTACGGCATCGGTATATTGTATCTGAAAAGTATTGGCCGACACATACAGTATTCGTTTCTCGGGATGAAGTTGCTTTGCCATTACACCGATAGCGTTGGCAAGATGGGTTTTCCCTACGCCCGACTGTCCGTACACAAACAATGGATTAAAAATTGTTTTTCCTGGCTCGTTGGCAATGCTTACTCCCGCCGTACGGGCAAGCTTGTTGCTGTTCCCTTCCATTAAATTATTAAAGTTGTAGCTAGGGTTGAGCTGAGGATCGATATCCGGCAACTGAGGCTTATTGTATGGGCTTATATAGTTGGACGAAGCAGTCTGTGGTTTTGGTTTTGGCTGTTCACCTGCACTCGGTATCTGAGTTCCCTTTCCACTGCTTTTGTCGATGAGCACACGGTACTCAAGCCGGGTACCATTACCCACCTCGCGATACAAAGTCATTCGCAACAAGTCGATGAATTTTTCTTCGATATATTCTACAAAGAACTGACTTGGCACCTGCAGAACAAATACATTGTTTTCGTATTTAAGAGGTATGATTGGTGAAAACCATGTATTATAGGCAGCTTCACTAATATTATCTTTTATAACACTAAGGCAACGATTCCACAATTGTTCAGGATGATTCGACATGTTTCTAATTTACAAAAAAAAAATTACAGACCAGTTTTCTATTTATATCTTTATACATCAAAAAGCTTACACATTTCTCAACGAAATTTCTGTCGGCTATTTTCAGGACTACAAAAATCATAAACATTTTCCACAAAAAAAAATGACATTTTTTTCTCCCCTTAATTTCTTTTTACATTTGTTTTATTTTCAGAACATTACGAAAATCGCATGAAATTCAGTTGTTTAAATGAAACAGCTTTGTAATATCTCTGAAAACAAATTAGTTAACAAATTGAAAGCAAAAATAGAAGTTTGGAGTAAAAAAAAGCCGAAACTCTTATTAACGAAAGGTTTCGACTTTGAAAAACTAAAAAATTAAATTATTTTCTCAGGCAGTGTTATTTAAAATGGATTCTAAATAACGAGCTATTTTGATTTACTCCCAAAGAGTGAAAAATGAACATATCTTTTCGGGTTTTCCCTGAGATCGATCAGCAGTTTATCGGCACTTGAAGCCGTATTATTCAGATGAATATAAAGATTTTTATCGTTTAGCAACATACCAACAGTTCCTTCAGGGTTATTTACCTTATCGGTGATCAGACTCAGATTTTCGATGGTATGATTTATAGAAGTGAATGTAGCTGCAAAATCAATTTTCTTAAGATTACCACTCACTTGTTTGAAATCGGAAGTAAGCACATTTACATCCTTCATAATGCGCGGTACGTCATTTTTCATCAAACCCTTCAACTGAGCGGACGAAACAGCTAAATCGGCTGTAGTTTTCTCGATAGAAGACATGCTGTTTTTTAACTCATTGCTTTCCACAAGCACACGCACCGACCGTAACAATGAATCGGCCTGAGTGGATATACTTTCAATTTTAGGCAAAAGCTCGCCCGAAAGCTGAGCCATAAGTCCACCACCGACCTGCGACTCCACCGTGTCGCCCGGGGCATACAACTGCTGCGAAGCTGTAAGCGGAGCATATACCAACTGAATGGCTTTTCCTCCCATTAAGCCATCATCAAACAGCTCTATTTTGGTTCCTTTAGGAAGTTGAATATCGTTCTTTACCGATATTTTAACAACAAATGGCACTTCTTTACTGAAATCGTATTTCACTTCCTCTACTTGCCCTACTTTAAAACCCTTCACATAAACAGGCGAAGAAGGCACCAGCCCACCAATATTTTCATAAGTAGCATAATAATGGCTTATAGGCGAGAATATATCAATTCCTTTCAAAAAACTCATTCCAAAATACAACACAAAAATGGCTACAACGGCCATAATACCAACTCTAAGCTCTCTGTTCAAAAATTTCTTTTTCATCTTTATTTATTGAGAACACTTTCAATGTTCAATTTATTTATTCAGTTTTAATGCTTCGTTCACGGTCATCTTTTTGTCGCCCACAAAAGCAATTATAAATGCGCCGGGAAATTTAGAAACCACCTGCTTCCTTACACTTACTATTTTGGAGTAATCCGTTTCGGCGCCTAATGTGTATTTATACAACCCACCCTCCACAAAGAAATCAGTATCCTTCAGGCCTTTAAAGTCAGCGGCATTTGCTTTTAATTTCGTGTTACTTGCAAACAATTGCACTTTGTAAACCGGCGCCAACTTTTTTTCAGCTTGTTTAAGGGGTTCAACCTGCGAACTGTCAGCAGTTTTCACTTCAACCTTTTCTTTTGATGTAACAATAATAGCGTCAGTATCGTTCTTTTGATCTATCAATATCTCTTTGGTTTTACCCGCTTCCACATAATTGGCGGGCGTAACTTGTTTTCCCGATTTTTTATCATGGTCGCGTTTGAAATTCACAAAAGCATTGTAAATGGAAGCTGCCATGTCCCTTTGCCCCGACTCGCTTGCAAGAAAACGCTCTTCGGACGGGTTGGAGATAAAACCAAGCTCTACAAGTACGCTTGGGCAGGCCGAACGATGTAACACCCAAAAACCTGCCTGACGAACGCCACGATCGGAACGGCGTGCAAGACGTGTAAACTGTTTTTGGATATTCGAAGCCAAATCAACACTTTTATCAATGTATTTATCCTGCATAAATTCAAACATGATGTACGAGTCGACCGATGAGGGATCGAAACCACGGTATTTTGATTTATAATCGTCCTCGAGCAGGATCACAGAATTTTCGCGCATGGCTACGTCAAGATTGGCTTTTGATTTTGCCAAACCAAGCGTAAAGGTTTCGGCTCCGAAAGCCGAAGCAGCTTTTGCCGAATTAGTATGGATACAGATAAACAAATCGGCATGATTGTTATTCACTATATCGGCCCGCTCCTGAAGGGTGAGGTATTTATCTGTTTTGCGGGTATACACTACCTTTACATCATTAAAATTCCGTTCGACCAATGCACCCAACTGAAGGCTCACAGCAAGGTTAATGTCCTTTTCGCGCGAAATATCGCCTATAGCACCAGGATCATGTCCTCCATGTCCGGCATCGATAACCAATGTAAATTTCGAAGATTGAGCTCCAACGAATGGTATGTATGCAAACAGCAAAAATACCAACAGCAGCGATGACAAAAGAATGGTTGATTTGTATTTAAAGCTCATAACATTTGTAGAAACTGATAAGAAAATCCAGCTGATTTTTATGCAAAAGTAATGTTTTTCTCGTGTAACCTATGCTTTAGTAATAAGTAAATTTTCAAATTAATCATAAAAAAAAGTTATATGAATAAAAGACTGCCTTTTTTTGACTAAATTTGCGCACCCAATTTAAAAAACAATATACTAGCCTGATGCCAGCTTGTAAAAGTCTATATATCAACAACAGAAACATATTATTAGTTATTTTTCTATGTTTTTTTATTTCTTTGATAAGCTACGGGCAAGAAAAAATTGCAGCTGACTCAACAGGAATAAAGCTGAATAATATTGACAGCACAACAATAACCACCGACAGTGCAAAGATTGCCAAGCCTGTAAAACAAAAATCGAACCAGATCGACGCCGAAATTAACTACACCGCCAAGGACTCAGTAGTTTTCTATGGTAACGGTGTAGGATATCTGCATGGCGAAAGCGACATCAAATACATGAAAATCAACCTAAAAGCTGACTATGTAAGAATTAGCATGGATAGCAGTTTGTTGTTTGCGCGTGGCACTACCGACAGTATAGGAACCAAAATAGGCGAACCCGTATTTAGCGAAGGAGATAAATCATACGATTCGAGAGAACTTACTTACAATCTTCTGAGCCGTAAAGGTTACATTCGTCAGGCAGTAACTAAGGAGGGTGAAGGATTTATTATAAGTGAAAGAACTAAAAAAACCGACGATGATGTGTTCTGCATGACCGGTGGTAAATACACAACCTGCGACAATCATGATCATCCTGACTTTTACCTGAGCATCTCCAAAGGAAAAGTAAAACCGGGCGAATACATCATCACCGGACCTGCAAACCTTGTAATAGCAGATGTTCCTTTACCAATTGCAGTACCATTTGGATTTTTCCCCTTTACAAGCGAATATTCATCGGGAGTATTGATGCCAAATTTCACCGACGAACTTAACCGTGGATTCGGACTATCGAATGGAGGTTATTATTTTGCGCTGAGCGACTACATGGACATGGAAGTGCGTGCCGACATTTACACTAAAGGCACATGGGCAGTAAGAGGCACAACGCAATATACAAAACGCTACAAATTCAGTGGCAACATTGGGATTGAGTACCGCGAAGACGTTACAGGCGAAAAAGGAATGAGTGACTTCAGTAAAAGAAACAGTTTTAAAGTTGCCTGGAGTCATAGTCAGGATCCTAAATCAAATCCTAATTTCACATTTTCATCGAGCGTAAATTTCTCAACAAGCGGATACAATAAAAACAACATCAACAATTATGCTCGTCCCGAAATTAACTCGGAGAGTACCACCTTTTCGAGTATTAACATTACAAAACGCTTTCCTAATATTCCCTCTTTGAGTTTATCGGGCAGTATGTCGATAACCCAAAGCAAAAGAGACTCAACATTAAGCGTAAGTTTACCAACCCTGAATATATCTTACAGTACTTTTTTCCCTTTCAAACGAAAAGAAGCGGTAGGCAAAGAGCGCTGGTACGAAAAAATCTCAATGAGGTATACAGGTACGCTTGCAAACAGCATCAACAATGTAAAAGAAGACATGTTTTTCAAATCATCGCTTCAGCGCGACTGGAAAAATGGCATGAAGCACAATATCCCTGTGAACGCTACATTTAATCTTTTGAAATACATCAACATTTCTCCAAGTTTTGACTATAACGAGCGTTGGTACCTCACTTCGACAGAGAAAAGCTGGGACGAAAAAGTTCAAAAAGAAAAAATTGACACCCTTACAAAATTCAACAGAGTGTACGATTTCAGCATGGGAGTTTCGGCATCTACAAAATTATACGGAACTTACACGCCTTTAAGAGCATTGTTCGGCGACAAAATAGATCGCATTCGCCACGTCATGACCCCAACCATAGGCTTTAGCTACAGGCCTGACTTCAGCGCTGAAAAATGGGGCTATTATGGCACTTACACTAAAAAGGAACGCGATGCCACGAATCCAGAAGTTTACCACGAAAGCGAAGTAAAATACTCACGCTACGAAAGGAATTTATATGGCGCACCCACTCCAGGAAAATCGGGAAGTATCAATTTCTCGCTGACAAACAATGTGGAAATGAAGGTACGGAATGACAACGATACCACCGGAAAAGAAGCCTTTAAGAAAATAAGTCTGATCGATAATTTCGCGATAAGTGGCGACTACAATCTGGCTGCCGACTCTATGCGTTGGTCTGAATTTTCCACTACCCTGCGTCTGAAACTCACAAAAAGCTATTCCTTAAGCCTGAGTGCAAGGTTCGACCCCTATATGTACGGACTTAACAGCAGTGGCGCTCCGGTAAGGATCAACAAACTCCGTTGGGCAAACGGCGGATTCCCTCGTTTTCAGGGCACAAGCACTTCGTATAGCTACACACTGAGCAACGAAACGTTTAAAAAACTCTTTGGCAAAAAAGACGAGCAAAATGGAAATACACAAAACCCACCAGCAGGTGAAGGAGGTGAGCAGGCCAACGAAGGACAAATGACAAACGGAGACAACGGCTCCGACCCAAACAAAAAAGAAGAAACCGGCGAGGACGGCTACCAGAAAGTTGCAATACCATGGAGCATCAGTATCAGTTACAATGTACAATACGGACAAGCGATGGGAAAAGATAATTTTGACTTCGATAAAATGGAATACAAAATGGCCTTCACTCATAGCATGAGCCTGAGTGGAAACTTATCGCTGACAAACAACTGGAAATTCAGCTTCAATCCGACTTTCGATATAGCCTCACGTAAATTCACCTATCTGAGTGTGAACATCAACAGGAGTTTACACTGTTGGAGCATGTCGGGGAGCTTTGTTCCATTTGGCGTATACAAATCGTACAATTTCCACATTGGGGTAAATGCAAGTATGCTTGCCGACCTGAAATACGACAAACGAAGCCACTTACCGAATGCCGCGAATACAGTTACATGGTATTAATCACTGTTAACACATGGAATTGAACAATTCCTTATAAAAAATGGTTTATTCTTACTCAGCATAAACTTGAAACTTGAAAACGAATAAAACAATTAATAGAGAAAAATGAAAATTACAGCAAACAAATCAGTCTCAGCGGAATACGAATTGTACGTTGATGGCGAAACAGAAGGCGAACTGGAGTTAATGGAAAGAGCAACTGCCGAGCAACCTTTGAGTTTTATTTACGGTGTAGGCATGATGCTACCCAAATTCGAAGAAAACATTTTCGGATTAGCCACAGGCGACAAATTCGATTTCACAATTGAAAACGAAGATGCTTACGGCCCTTACGAAGACGAAAATGTTTTGGATCTGGACCGCTCGATCTTCGAGATAGATGGAAAACTGGACGAAGAAGTTGTTTTCGAAGGCAATGTAGTACCATTGATGGACAACGAAGGACACAGAATTAATGCACAGGTAGTTGAAGTAACCGATACTCACGTAAAAGTTGATCTGAATCACCCGCTTGCCGGTGAAAATCTTCACTTCAAAGGTTCCATCCTCGAAGTACGCGAAGCTTCCGAAAAAGAACTTGCTGCTCTCCAGGGTGGTGGCGGCTGCGGTTGTGGCAGCGGTGGTTGCGGCGACGAAGGTTGTGGCTGCGACGATGGAGAAGAAGGTGGAAGTTGTGGCTCAGGCTGCGGTTGCCATTGATAAAAACAATCAAATTATATCGAAAATGGATATTGAGCATCTGACTCAGTATCCATTTTTGTTAGCAATAAGGCTTTATTTTTTTTAGAAAAACGTATCTTTGTAACTGAAAAAAGAAAATTAATAAATTGTAATACATTCTGACATGTCGAATACTATAGGAAAACTTTTTACTTTCACTTCGTTTGGCGAATCGCACGGAAAAGGCATAGGTGGAATTATTGATGGCTGTCCCGCCGGAATAGACATGGATGAAACATTCATTCAGAACGAACTGAACCGCCGTAAACCAGGTCAGTCCTCCATAGCTACTCCACGCAAAGAAGACGACAAAGTTGAATTTCTTTCGGGAGTTTTCGAAGGAAAATCAACAGGCACTCCCATTGCCTTTGTGATTTGGAATCAGAACCAACACAGCACCGATTACGACCATCTGAAAGAAGTGTACCGACCATCGCATGCCGACTTCACTTATCAGCAAAAATATGGCATCCGCGACCACCGTGGAGGAGGTCGCAGCTCGGCCCGCGAAACGGCTGCCCGCGTAGTAGCCGGGGCAATAGCCAAATTAGTACTGAAAACAAAAGGAGTTGAAATTACTGCCTACACTTCGCAGGTAGGGCACATTGCCATGACACAAACTGTGGACACAGTAGATTTAACGCTGACCGAAAGCAATATCGTGAGATGTCCGCAACAGGAAGTCGCCGAACAAATGATAGAATATATAAAAGAACTCAAAAAAAGCGGCGACTCAATAGGTGGAATTATTTCGTGCGTTATCAAGGGGTTACCAGTGGGATTGGGTGAACCGATATTCGATAAACTTCAGGCCAGGTTGGCCGCCGCCATGCTTAGCATCAATGCTTCGCACGGATTCGATTACGGACGGGGCTTCGAAGGAGTAAGTCTTCGCGGATCGCAGATGAACGATTCATTTATAAAAAACGGCGACAAAATATCGACAAAAACAAATAACTCAGGAGGCATTCAGGGCGGCATAAGCAACGGACAAGAAGTTTATTTCCGGGTGCTTTTCAAACCCGTTGCCACCATTTCGAAAAAACAGGAAACCCTCGATATTTATACTAACGAGGTGGAACTTGAAGCCAAAGGCCGTCATGACCCCTGCGTATTGCCACGTGCTGTACCCATTGTAGAAGCAATGGCCGCCATTACGCTGCTGGATTTGTACCTTACAAAAAACTGATTTTTACCCCTCAGCAACTGAGGATAAAAATCGTACAATTCGTTCATCATGGAAATCACATCACAACATTGGGCTATTATTATCAATCCGAAATCGGGCAAGAAAAAATTCAGGCATCAGCGCAAGTATTTATTCAATGTACTTAAAAAAGAACATATAATGTTCGATTACAGGGTGACCCGTTTTGCTGGTCATGCCTCAAAAATTGCCCGTTATTATGTGCAGAAAGGCTATAAAAACATCATGGTACTTGGAGGCGATGGCACCATGAGTGAAGTAATCAATGGCATTTTCAACGCTACAACCAAAAGCACGCAAGACCTTAAAATAGCGCTGATTCCCCGCGGCACCGGTAACGACTGGGGGCGATTCTGGGGACTGACGGCCGACTACCGAAAATCAATCGAAGTGCTGCTGAAAGGCAAAACACAGCCCATCGACATAGGCAAAGTGGAGTACGACATGGAAGGCGAAAAGGAAGCTCATTACTTTATCAACTCTATAGGGCTGGGACTCGATGCAGCTGTTGTCAACCTCACCCACCGCCTTAAAGAATTTTTCGGCAGCCATTCGTTTCTGTATTCTGTTTCGCTCTTGCTGGCTGTTTTTAGTTACCGGTCGCATAAAGTAAAACTATACAGCCACGAAAAGAACATCGACGACGGTATGTTTACAATGAACATTGCCAACGGCTGCTACAGTGGCGGTGGACTGAAACAAACACCCAATGCACTCCCCTACGATGGATTACTCGATGTAATGATGGCCCGAAAACCAACTTTCGTCGACATTATCGGCGCTCTTGTTGCGCTTTTCAGAGGGAAATTGCTCGAACATCCGGCCATTGTTTCGTTCCAAACCAGGGAACTAATCGTACAAAGCGATAAAAAAGCCTTGATGGAAGCCGATGGTATTATTGTAAATGGTTCCTCTCCTTTTAAAATAAGCATTATTCCCGGAGCAATACAAATGATTGTTCCCTGAAAACAAATTAAAAAAAAAGCACCCTGAAGTATTTCTCAGAATACTTCAGGGTGCTTTCTTTATCTGAGTCTCTTTCAGCAAACTATTTTAGTTTATCAGCCAGCATTTTGGGCAAATAAAAAGTATTGGTTTTGTCAACATACACAGCTACCGAACCAAGATCGAAAGATTTTCCGTTGAGCGTAGCCACCGAACTATAGGCCCGAACCACCAAAGTGTTACCGGCATTTTTCACGGTCAGTTGCGGAATGCTGTCTTTCGGCGCATCAATAGTACAATTCATAGTGGCAAACACATC
>JAYFRI010000254.1:0-37158 GCA_034926015.1 Paludibacter sp.
AACACCCAGCTTATTACACACTTTCAGAAACTCATTGCCCCTGTCGGTCTGACTAAACAGCGACAAACCTACAAACACCATATCGATGCCTTTTTCCCTCACTATTTGAGCAAGTTCGTCGGGGTGACCTATCACATCAGCATCCGTCTCCGGGCGCCTCGACAAATAGCCTTCGAAACGATACCCTATCATCGGGTTGCTATCCACTATGGTACGCAGCATTTTAGTTGTATCGCTCACACCTACAATAATCATTTTATTTACATGACGCCCCCTGATGCGTATATACTTCAGATACTGATAAAGGAAATAATAAAAAATCAGCTCAAAAACAAAAAACAGCGTCGTATATTCAAGCAAAAACAAGCGCGACAGCGACCGCGACAGCACCAAAAACCCTACAACCCCGGCTACTAACACAAATATCAAAACCCTCTTGCTGATGCGTAACAGGCGGTTGTAAAAACCATCCCGAAGGTACAGGTTTTTTTTCGAAAATACAAAATAAGTAATCAACCACGACAAATTAGCATGCAGCACATACACACTTAGCTCTGCCGGACACTCCCACCCCATCCACTTGCTAATAAACGAAACGGAAAAGATAGCCACATTCAGCAGCGTCAGATCAAAAAGCAGGTAAAGTATTAATAGTTCAGTTTCTTTGAATTTCATGCGTAAACAATTTTTTTTTAAAAGTTATACTGAAAGCTGGTTTGCAACAAACAGAACCCTCAGGCTCCATCCATGTAAATCCTAAAAAAAAAGCAGCTACGGCCTTCACTATAACTGCTTTTGATAATTCGTGATTAGTAATTCAGAATTTGTAATTCATAATTCATAATTAACAGGGGCATTTTACAACAATTCAACGCTTCAACTGTCCTGACCGGAGACTGGTGACTGGTGACTGTAGACAATTCAACGCTTCAACAATTCAACGTTTCAACATGCTGACATTGGCACATTGGCCTTCCCCGTTTTATTCAAAATAGTTCAGTATCTTAAACCCACCCTCTTTTAAATAGGTTTCTTTCTTCATGAGTTTTACATCCGAACTCATCATATCTTCCACCAAAGCCGGAAGGTCGTATTCGGGAGTCCAGTTGAGTTTGGTTTTCGATTTGGTGGCATCACCAATAAGCAATTCCACTTCGGTAGGACGAAAATAAGCTGCATCCACTTCTACGATAGCCTCTGTAATTGTCTTTATTTTTTCCAGAAACTCAGCCCCAACCTGCCGGATAAATTTCGCCTCATCAATAGCTGTAATATATCCTTTTTCTTCTTTTCCTTCTCCCCTGAAAGTAACGATAACCCCAATTTCTGCAAAAGCCATACGCACAAACTCCCTTACTTCGGTAGTGATGCCTGTAGCAATCACATAATCACCCGGTTCGTCTTGTTGCAATATCAGGTACATAGCTTTTACATAGTCCTTGGCATGCCCCCAGTCACGTTGCGACGATAGATTTCCCAAAAACAATTTCTCCTGCATACCCATTGCTATACGAGCTGCTGCCCGTGTAATTTTGCGGGTAACAAAAGTTTCACCACGTAAAGGCGATTCATGGTTAAACAAAATGCCATTGCTGGCATGCATCTGATAGGCTTCACGGTAGTTCACTGTTATCCAGTAAGCATACATTTTTGCCACAGCATAAGGCGAACGGGGATAAAATGGTGTTGTTTCTTTTTGAGGAACTTCCTGTACCAAACCATAGAGTTCGGAAGTAGAAGCCTGATAGATGCGGGTTTTCTTTATTAAGCCCAATAAGCGTACTGCTTCGAGAATCCTTAGTGTTCCTATTCCATCCGCATTGGCTGTATATTCCGGCGTATCAAAACTCACTTTTACATGGCTCATCGCTGCCAGGTTATATATTTCATCCGGTTTAGTTTCCTGAATAATACGCGTAATATTCATCGAATCAGTCATATCCCCATAATGTAAAATCAAATTACGGTCATTCACGTGCGGATCCTGATACAAATGATCTATACGATCCGTATTAAACAAAGAGGAACGGCGTTTCAACCCATGCACTACATATCCTTTTTTCAATAATAACTCTGCCAGATAGGCACCATCCTGACCGGTAATTCCGGTAATCAATGCTATTTTCTTCACTATTACTTTTTATTTATAAACTCAAACTCGATATTTGCGGGGATAATTGACTAACAATTCAACGATTTAGTCTAAAGCCTTTGTTAACCGGAGACTGTTGACTGGAGACAATTGGCAATAGCACAACTTGTCCCGAATTTATCGGGATTAGCACCTTCACTCTTTTGTCTTTTGTCTTTCTTCTTTTGTCTTTCTCCAGACCGGAGACTATTCAACAGTTCAACGCTTCAACATTTCAACAGTTCAACAGTTCAACAATTCAACAATTCAACGATTCAACAATTCAACGCTTCAACAGACCTGACCGGAGATAATTAGCATCAGCACATTTTATTCAATTGCTAATACTTTTTTATACACATCTACTAACTTTTTGCTCTCGTACTCCCACGATAATTCAGTCAATACCCGATTGTAGCCATATTCACCCATTTCATTTCGGATTTTCTCATTATCGAGCAAATAGATTATTTTCTCCGCAAAATCGTCTGTACTATCGTTTGCTGCATACAATGATGCTCTTTGTGCCGAAAAACGTCCTTCTTTTAAATCAAATTGAACGATGGCCTTCTTCAATGCCATATATTCCATTATTTTGTTCATGGTCGACAGATTATTCATCTCTGTTGGCTTATCCGGATTTACGCACACATCGGCAGTATTTAAGATGGCCACTAGCACTTCATCCGATACGCGACCGTAGAAATCTACATAATCATTAAGACCCATATCAATACTCAGTTGTTTTAGTTTTTCAACATCAGTACCTCCACCAATAATAGCCACTTGTACATCATTTCGCCTGGTTACGATATATTTTACACTATCGAGTAACAAATCTATTCCTTCCTGTTCTCCTATTACACCTACATAACCTATCAGGTATTTACGTCCTTTTTTATATTGATCATCTGGCGGTAATAACTTTAACCTGTCAAGTTTGGGACCACTGCGCACAACCTGAACACGTTCAGGCTTCATTTTTCCTCTTTTTATGGCAATTTCCTTGTACGATTCATTAGTAGCTATACTATAACTTGCTGTCTGAAAAGTAAGGTATTCGAAAAGAATCATTAAATTGTAGAAGAAACCTTTTTTATCGTACTTTGCAATGTATAGTTCTGGATTTATATCATGATGATCAAAAAGATATTTCACTCCAAATGGTTTGAAAAACAGCGATGTGAAAAATATTAAGTCCGGTGGATTACAACCGTGAATTACATGGAAACGCTTTTTAAAAAATATCTTCCAACTTAATACAAATTCCCAATAAATAGCTGCCGAATATTCTAATAAATACCCCAATGCTCCCCGCGCTTCCAAAGGTAGGGGATGGCGGTATATTTCTATATCGTTTATTACTTCATATCTGGCGGTATACCCTTTCATTATGGGACAAATAATACTTACTTTGGCTCCGGCATCTTTCAGCGTATTAGCTTCTTGCCATACTCTACGATCGAAAGGAACAGGCAAGTTCTCAACAACAATTAATATATGTTTGTCTTTAAATTGCTCCATCTTCATCTTATTTTAGTACCGTATCTTCGCTGGATATATAATTTGAACTATCATCGTTTGTATTGCTCCAATTGATACCCGTGTAGTTCTTCTTATCCAAAAATTCATCACCCAGACGCACAAAATCAATAATTATTTTGTTATCAATTGTCTTTAAGCGTTCAATAAATTCTTTCTCTTTTGTATTTACAACCAATACATCCGATTTACTGATTACTTCTTCTAAATTTGAGTTTAACAACTTAGATAAGTGAGGAATACGAGCATCGATATAATCTTTGTTTGTACCGGTTAGCATTGTTGTATTTACGTTTTTATCATACACGGTTATATCTGCACCTTTGCCCAACAACGATTCTATAACCCGTACTGCCGGACTATTACGCAAATCATCAGTACCTTCTTTGAAACTAAGCCCCAAAAAACCAAGCTTTTTATTCCAGTATTTGTAAATCATTTTGGTAGCACGTGCAATCTGATTTTCATTGGTTTTATCGATACTATCAATTACAGGCACATTTACATATAAGTCGTGAGCCAAAGTTTGCAATCCTTTTAAATCTTTTGGTAAACAAGAGCCACCATATGCAAAACCTGGTTTAAAATAGTAAGGAGATATATTTAATTGCTTGTCCTTACAGAAAATGTCCATTACCTCGTGCGAATCAATACCTAACTCACTACAGATATTACCAACCTCATTACCAAAAGAAATTTTCAGGGCATGATATGTATTGTTTACATATTTCATGATTTCAGCAACTTTCAAATCGGAAATTATAATCTCTGCCGGAAGTTGTTCGTAAAGCCTGGCCACTTTAGCTGCCGCTTCCTTATTATCCGAACCTATCAATGTCAATGGTGGGTTATAATAATCTTTGACAGCCGTACCTTCCCGTAAAAACTCGGGATTATCAACTACAGCAAAGGCTTCATTTCTTTTCTTGCCTGATGACTTTTCAATAATATCAGCTATTTTATCGCAGGTTCCCGGCATTACTGTTGAACGTAAAGCGACAATGTGAAATTCATCTTTTTTACTGATGGCATTGCCTATTTTTTCTGCAACTGTAAAAATATAATTCAAATTCAAATGTCCCTTTTCTGAACTCGGTGTACCCACTGCAATAATACTTATTTCCGAGTTGAATACAGCCATTTCCGAATCGGTAGTGGCAATAATACTTCCAGCAGCATGCTGTTCTTTGATAATAAGATCAATCTCGGCTTCAATAATAGTGGGTTTTCCCTGATTGATTAAATCAATTTTATTCTGATTCACATCTACCCCTATCACTTTGTGTCCGTTTTGTGCCAAACAGCCCAAACTTACACAACCTACATAACCTAAACCGAAGATACTAATATTCATAATAAAATTTATTTAATGTATTTCTGAAACCAAAAATAAATATTCAACAAAGAATAAAGTTGGTCTTCATAATTAAATTTGCCTTTTTGATGATCATCAAATAATTGTGATATATATTCTTTGTTGAATATCTCCGAAAAATATCCGTCATCACTCAAGATCATGTTCTTAAAACCATTACCTATATCAGATCGAAACCATTCCTTTCGGGGAATATAGAATCCTTTCTTTTTTCGATAAATAATTTCTTTTGGCAAATAGCGTTCAGCTAATTTCTTATGTAAAATTTTATTTTGAAAGACATTCACTTTATATCTATCGGGCAATGACTCAACAAATTTCATTAATTCTACATCCAGAAATGGTACTCTTACCTCCAACGAATGTTGCATTGATAACTTGTCTGTATATAATAACAAGTCATCCGACAACGCTAATCTGCTATCCAAAAACATCATTGAATCAACAGCACTAAAAGAATTTAGTTTATATAAATCAAATTTACTTTTTATCAACTCACTCAAATAATCATCATGCTCTTTATTGAATTTATTTGTAAGTTTATTAGTCATCTTTTTATCAAAAAAAGAATAGCTTTCAATATAGCGCATAGCTCTGTCATTTTCTGACAAAGAATTTATTCCTCTCCTTAACTTATCGTTACGTGACAAATCGACCACTTGCTTTAAAGGATTGAACAGAGGAGATGAAAATGAATCAAATAGATTTTGGTAATTATACCTACCGTACCCTGCCCATGCTTCATCTATGCCCTGACCCGATAATGCTACTTTATAAGCATCATTATGAATACCTTTTGTTAAATAATAAAACGGAAAAATAGATTGAGAACCGATTGGCTCTTCAACAATACTCACAAAATCCGAAAGTCTATCCGAGAAATCATTATCTGCCAGTATAATTTCATGATGATTTGTTCCTAATAGATTAGCTGTAATTTTTGCATCTGACAGTTCATTTGCATTTGTATTAAAATCATAACCAACTGTGTAAGTATCAAATTTTGTATTTGATACCTTCTGAGCAATATAGGCCAACAATGCGGAATCAACACCACCACTAAGCATGATAGCAATAGGCACATCCGACATAAGCTGCCTTTCAACCGATTTATGTACCAAATCATCATATTGATCTAATGCATCCTTTTCTGAAATTTCTTTCTTTTTAGTTGGGATATATGAGTAAAACTTTTTTTCAAAACTTTCGACATCATTTATATCAATAGATAAATAATGACCAGACTCTAGTTTGTACAAATTTTGTAATAAAGTTTGAGGTGAAGGGCAAAAACGCAAACGTAGAAATGTATGCAAATTATTAATATCCAACTGAATGCCTGGCACTAACTTTATTATAGTCTTTATTTCTGATGAAAAAATCAATTCGTTATTACGCTGAAAATAGTATAGTGGTTTAACACCATAATGATCCCTGGCTAAAAATATTTTTTGTTTCTTATTATCCCAGAAACAAAATGCAAATATGCCATTAAAGTCAGCAATTGAATCAATACCAAATTTTGCAATATAATATAAAATTGTTTCAGTATCTGAATGTCCTCTAAATTTAATTTCTGGCAATTTTGTTCTGAGTTCATTGTGATTATAGATTTCACCATTAAAAACTATGGTATAATTACCGCACTGACTAACCATAGGTTGGCTACCTGCTTCACTTAAATCAACAATAGAAAGACGGGTCTGAGCCAGCGTGATGGCAACATCATTAACTGTATAATTTACTATATTTCTTGAATCGGGTCCACGGTGATGTATTAATTTTAAAACCTCATCGCCAAAAGGTTTATTGATTGAGCCTAATATTCCACACATTTTTAAATTCTTTTTTTTATTAATTTTGCTGGATTACCACCCACAATTGAAAATGGTTCGATATCTTTTGTAATAACAGAACCTGCGGCAACAATAGAACCTTTTCCAATCTTTTTACCTGCATTAATTATTGCTCTCGCTCCAATCCATACATCATCCTCAATAATTGTTACTGGATAGTGTTTCTCACCTTGAAAACGCATAGGTACTTCAGTTCTTTCAAAAATATGACCTGAATGCAAAATGTATACTTCAGGAGCAATCATGACGTTATTTCCAATTATCACACTTCTTAATCTAGATCGTTCATTAATTTGAACATTATTTCCTATTGACACATCGCTAAACTTCCCAAAAAGCACCTCACCTTCAATTTCCAAATTTGAACCACATTTTGAACAAAGTATCTTTTTAACAATATATGCTCGAAATATTGAAAATCTTTTTCCCATAGGATAATATCTGTTGGGGAGATTAAATCCAATAATATAATAAATTAAAATCCAGATATTTTTCATTTTAAACGATAGATAAAGTATTTTTAGCATTAAGCAAAGCAAGAATCATTGGAGCTTGCGACCATCTAAAGTATACCTGATTATAATTGAACAATCTGCTTTTTTTATATCTAAATTCTCCCTGTTCTTTTTTATATAGGAATAAAATTGTTTGTTCTATAGCCTTCTCTAATAGTTGCTTTACTTCATTGCTATTATCTAAATAATCAGAAATTTTAGCTAATGTTTGAATGGCTTGCGCACAATTCTGTGATTCTATCGGATATAATGAATGATTATAGTACTTAGGAATCCCTTCTTCTGAAAACATATTATTAATGTAGTATGAAATCCCTTTATTGATAGTTTCATCTATATCAAATTGATCATTTTTAGCAATATAAATAAGTGAGTCTAAAATAAAGCCGGTATGAAAACCATCTACCCATTTTCCTTTATCATCAATAGAATAATACCACGAACCATCTGAATTTTGAAAATGCTTTAATAAATTTATGATTTTACCTATTTCCGCCTGTTTTACTTTCTCTTTTTTAAACGTCTGATTTATTCGTAAGAAAAAATGGGCAGCAGTTGCATTTACATTCAATATTGGAGATGTTTGATTTGGATAATATCTTACCCATTTCATATCATCACTCAATTCTTTAGTTCCAAGATAAATAAAAATATAATCTAGTATTCTATCAATTATATTCTCAACTATAGAATCTTGTGTTAAATCATAATAGTCAAGTATTGATAATCCCGAGTTTAATGTATTATATAAGTTGGGGGTATCAATACCTGCATCAGTGAATCGTGTTGCATAGGGGAAATTTAGTCCCCAAGCAATAGCGTCTTGTTTATTTATACTTTTAATAATTAATAAATCAAACATAGATTTTGCTTTACTTAAGTTTTCTGAATCTGTTTTATTTTCCCCCAATAAACTATAAATAGAAAGCAAATCAGAAATTGTCTTTGTATGAACTAACTTTTTTACACCTAAGACCGGACGCAAATTAATCGGACACTTTGAATTTAGTTGAATAACGACTCTTTTAAAAAAATGATTCTTAGAAGTCAAAAAAAACAAAAAAGGACTTGTTAGTGCGTCATATACATCATATGATGCATATTTTTTTGACTCCATAGCTTTGATGCTACTAATTATTATTGAACTTATATTTTGTGTCATCTTATTTAAACTTATGAATACGAACTATTTTCATGTCAAAAGATCTAAATTAAAGCTCTATGCATATTGTAAATCATAGAATTAACACTTCCCTCATTAAGTACAGTATTAAATGCTTCTTCTGAAAACAAATCTAACTTTGTCTCATCTGATAGCAACTCCTTTACCTTACTACTTAATTCAACGATATTGTCTCTTTTAACCATGTATCCATTTTTGCCATCCTTTAAATACTGAATACAAGGACCATGCGAATCATCTTCTTCAGTTAATATCGGAAGTCCATAACAAAAGGCATGAATAATTCCCAAACCAACATATGCCGGCATTATATAGATATCTGAAATTAATAACCACTGTGATAAAATTTCTTCATCATAAATTTCACCAAGAAATTGTACATTTTTAAAATCTATATCTTCAGCTAGTTTTTTTAAATAAGTTAGCTCACTGCCATTTCCAATAATAATTAGTTTCAAATTTGGAAATTCGCTTTGCAGTTGCTGACATGCTAAAATAGCATGATCAATTTTTTTTTCTTTAGTTAATCTTCCTGTGAAAACGAGTAATCTATCTGAAATTTCAAAACCGAATTGCTCCTTTATACTATGTTTTTTATCAACATATTTATTTTTAATTTTCAGAATTTTATCTGTATCCATAGTATTCAAAGCAGTCACAATTTTTTTAGCTGGTATACCTTTCGAAATCAGATAATCTCGTCCCTTATCTGAAAACGTTATTATTGAATCAGATTGATTTAGAAAAAACAAAACATATTTTTCTTTTAAAATCTTCAAAATCGTGGGCTTTTTTGAAACAGCATGATCAAAGCCATGTGTCCACCACACGAATCTAACTCCTATCAGCTTACACAACATTAACGCCAAGTATTCAGTCAGTTGAGTTGAATTATTCAAGCATAAAACAACGTCAGGTTTATTCTTTATTATATACTTTAAAATACCCGGCATCAAACTAAAACTAAATTTTTGAGGAAATATTGAATTAAATATCTTATATTTCACAACATGATTAGCTTGTAAATATGGTTTCAGTTTTCCGGTAGTTAATATTTCAACATCATAACCATATGTTTCAGCTAATTTGGTAAGTACTTCTAGCCTGTACTTTTGCCAGTTTGCACATTTAGAAATAAAAAAGAGTTTCATATAATTATTATTTAGATCCAATCTATTGAAAATTCATTTTTCATCCGAGTATTTTTATTTGGTTGAATTATTGGCATAAAAAACCGAAGGATTCTACGCAATAAACTATCTTGACCATTTAATAGACTATGATTATCACCGTGATATTTAACGTACACATGGGCAGGAAAAGGTAATTTTTTTAAAGGTCTACCTAATTCTTTACATACTTTTTCAATATTTCCATGCCCTTTTCTAATAATGTACTTTGCGCCTATTTCAGACGAATTCATAGCTTCGTCCAAATCTTCCGGCAATTCATTTAGTGTATAATTAACTATTGGTTGAGGTGGGTGCTTCATTGAGTATTTTAAATAGTTTTTATTCCATATATACTCATAGCCTGTTTTCATTACCCAGCCGTTTTCATTTGGATGCTCAAAAACAAATTGAGAAATTTTATTGCTATATAAATCATCTGCATCTGCAATTAGTGTATAGCCACCTCCGTACTCTCTTATTCTTTTTGCGATTGTATGTACCTTATATCCTTTATCAATCATCTGTTCTTGTAGATTTTTAGGAAAAGGAATATCCACTTGAATAAACTCAACTCTATTATCATAGTTCCTTGTCAATTCTGGTTTCTCATGACAAGCAATAATAATCCTGAAATTTGGATTTGTCTGATTATAAATCGACCAGAGCGTTCGATTAAACAACATACAAACCTGTTCCCAATTATTAGACGAAACTTTGCTTCTTAAAGGTATCCCAAAATATATCATATTGTTTCATTTTTTTTAAAATTCCAGTATCTCTTTTGCCCATTTCTGCCACGAGAAATTTGTTTTCGCATAGTTAGCAATAGCTAAATTGTCCCAACAAGTTGTAGATGCAAGTTGAATTTTCGATACTAATTCATCTACGTTTTCACTTTCGAATAAAAATCCATTAAATCCATCAATTACAATCTCTGGTAACCCTCCAACATTCGATGCTACAATAGGTAATCCACAACCCATTGCCTCCAATGGAGCAGCAGGCAAACCCTCAGATCGACTTGCCTGAACATAGATATCGGCTTCATCAATATGTTTTTTAAGTTCATTATTGGGTTGATTATTGATAAAAAATACTTGGTCCTGCAACAAGTTTATATTTACATATTCTATATATTCATTTTTTTGTTCTCCCTCACCAATTATTGTCAAACTATAATTTTTACCCAGCAACAACAATGCATTTAGTAATAAGTCATGACCCTTGATATTCCATAAGTTTCCAATCGTTATCAATTTGATTCTCTGTGTACGTCTTAACTTTTCTTGTGAATACCAGAAATTATTTGTATTAAACCCATTATGGATTACTCTTCCTTCTTTTAGGTTTAAACTCTTTTCGACATTTTTCTTTTGATTATTGGAAACAAAAATTATTTCATTCCTAAGTTGATTAATCGTTTTTTCAATGCTTTTCCAACCCCGAAATCTTTGGGGGTTTACAAGTAAGTCACTTCCTTCTGAAATAGATAATATTTTCCCATCAAAGTATTCTTCTATGAATTTACTATAGGTACCGAATGGGTGAATCCATGAAGTGATAATTAAATCCGGATCAAACTCATTAATTATATTTCTAATTTCTCTACCGGCAAAGAAATGTAACAGTTCTAATTCATATTTCCAAAAAAATCTGCGTGGTAACCAATACCACTTAGGATGATAGACAATTATATTCTCAAATTCAGATTGAAATGATATTTGATTAATGCCCTTCAAGATATTAAATATCTTTTTAAATTTAGGAAAAGGAAATATATCACTCTCTTTTGGTGTTAACCCTATTGGAGCAACAACGCGCACATCACATCCTTGATCTTGTAGTGCATGTACGCGTGACAAATTAAAAATCCCATTTATTGGTTTAGTGCTATTTGGAAATAGGCTAGTCAAGAATAAAACCTTCACAAAGCTATCCCCCTTGATCTCTTCCATTTAATTATTAATGCTTTTGGAAATAACACTAAAAACAAATTAAACCAGGCTAATTTTTGAAATGGATTAAGACTTATTGAACGACAAAGATTAAGCAAAGCCTTTTTTTTATTAAAATTCTGTTCAATAAAAATTTTACCTATCCGCAAATAATAATTGGCTAATTTATTTTTATTAGTTCTATTCTTATTAATATTATTTATAATCGAATATTCTTCATTTGTTATATCGCCTGTTTCTATTATTTTGTTACAAATCGAGTTTAAAACAAATGCATCTTTTTTATTTCTATTAGAAATGCCATTAGGAACAATTCTATATTGCAAAAGCGGATCTTCAAGATTTCTTAAATCTCCAAATTTTGACATTCTGTTCCAAAGTATCCTATCCTCAAAATCTTGCTTAATTTTCTCGAAATATCCTCCACATTGACTAAATATCTCTTTTCTGAATATTACCGAGCTATGGAAAAAGGGACTATATGGCAAGACGTTTTTAATTTCATTCCAATCTAAGGATACTTTGGATGTAAAGAGAAATTCACCATACATATCAATTAACATAGCATTTGATCCAACAATTACACATTCTGGATGAGAATCCAAAAAACCAATCTGTTTTTCAAATCTATCAGGTAAAGAAATATCATCTGCATCCATACGTGCTATATATTCACCTTTTGCAATGGCAATCCCATTATTAAGTGCCTTAGATAGACCCGTATTTTTTTGATTAACAATTACAATTCTACTGTCTGTATATGAATTAATAATCTCTATACTTTTATCTGTTGAGCCATCGTTAACAATAATAAATTCAAAATCATTAAAAGTTTGATTTAATACACTCTCGATGGCTTCTCGCAGGTATAATTCACCATTATAAACGGACATTACAACTGAAACTTTCAAAGAATTATTCATTTTTTTTTAAAATATTACGAGGAAAGAATTTTATTAGTAGATAAATATGTTTGAAATTAATCAGCTTATAATTAAACTTCAATACTTTAAAGAAACACATAATTAAATCTTTAGGATTTTTTGAATATGAATAAAGTATTAAAAAATAATATTCATAAATCAATCCCTTATTTTTATTGTCTAAATTTTTGAAATTTAAAAAAGTTTCAATAACGATGGAGTAGTTTTTTAAAATTAAATCATTTTTAGCAGTGGCTTGAATTGATTGTTTGTGAACTCTGATGTTTACCAATTTCTGATCTACATAATAAAATTTGAAACCATTCCATGCAATCCTTGTCCAATACTCTTGATCTTCTGCATATCGTAATTCTTCATTAAATAAACCTACGGTATCAATTATTTTTTTTTTCATTAATACACCACTTCCTGAACCTAATACATTTCGACCCTGAATAAATGGATCTTTTTCAACTATAGGGCTATAGTGAGGTCTGCCTTGTTGCTTAAATAATACATTATATTCGTCAATTGTGTTGTAATTACAATATATAATATCATATTTATTTAAATGAAATACCTGAGTTGATAATTTATCTTTTTCCCAAACATCATCACTATCCAGAAATGCTATATACATGCCTTTTGCTCTTTTTATACCGGTATTTCTGGCAGCAGGGAGTCCTTTGTTTTCTTGATAAATATAGATTATACGTTTATCCGTAAAAGATTTAATTATTAATGCTGAATTGTCTTTTGAACCATCATCAACAATTATTAATTCAAAATTCTGATAGCTTTGATCTAATACACTTTTCAATGTATATTCAATATATTTTTCACAATTATAACATGGTATAATTACTGATACTAATTCATTTTGCATACTTTATCTTTCAAATTTATTTTTAATCCTATTAATCGTGATTTTAAAATATGATTGAATTGGTACATGTAAATAACTTAAAAACTCATTATCCATAAATGAAAATCTATAATTAGTTCTTATCTTATTTATTATTATTAATGATATAAAAAAGTTGAGTGGAACTAAAAATATATTGGAACGATTGTATTTGTGGAATCTATAAAAAACATCATTGAATAGTAGTGATCCGAAATAAAACAAATAATTATTTTTATAAATAGCTTCAACACTGTGAGTAATTTTATCTTTTGCTGAAAATGATCTGTTATTCAACGTCTCCCTATAATTTAATAAAATCGTTGGAATATTTATACCTTTGGTAACGTAAAGCATTCTGGAAAAAAAATCAAAATCTTCTGCTTCTACTTCATGATAGTAACCAATATTTTCAATAAGCTCTTTGCGAAACATAACAGTAGGATGACAAAAAAAAGAATCACTAAGAAATTTATAAGTCAAATCGAATATAGAAACTGGATGAATGATCGCTTTTTTTTCCCCCTTAGAATTAAATGCAGCGTATGCTCCACCAACTATTCCAATGTCCTGATTATTTTCAAGAAAATCATACTGTATTTTTAGCCTGTCTACAACACTTATGTCATCACAATCCATACGGGCTATATATTTTCCATTCGCAGCTCTTAGTCCCTCATTAAGTGTATAAGGTAATTGCTTATTTTCAACTCTATCAATAAAAATGATTCGATTATCAATCTTGCTGTAGCTTTTAATTATTTCGCTGCTTTTGTCCTTTGATCCATCATTTATTATTATAAACTCAAAATCAGTGAAAGTTTGATTTAATATGCTTTCAATTGCATCGGCAATATATTCTTCGCCATTATAAACTGGCATTATTACACTTACTGACAACATACCTTTAGCTTTTTGTGATTCTTTTTTTGTTTTCCAAGTGGAAATAAATCAAAATAAAAATAAATGCATATATTAACATCGATGTTTGCTGCCTTAAAAAACTAATTTTCATTTCTTGTAAAAAAAGACTCAATAATAATGAAATATAAATTACCGAATCTCTTTTAATTGTCAATATTTTTGATTGCTTTATTTTTTTAAACAATAAGTAAATTGGTTTAATAAACAACAAAAGAATTGAAAATAATCCTAAAACACCATATTTAGCATATGTATGCATTAACACATTATGCGAGACCATTTCATTATTCTGTATCGTATTTAAATATAAAGATCCATAGCCTAAGATACTTGTTGTAGAAATAAATTGAGGTAATATATCAGTTATGTGTCTATTTGTGGCATCATTTAGGTTTCCAGTTTCTTTGAAAATTTCAAATGCACCTGTAAGACGATCAAAAATAGGCAAATTAATATTCGAAAAAATTGTATATAAAATTACTAACATTGTAAGTAGTAAAAAAAGGTTTCTTAATAAACCATTTTTTAAACTCCTATCGTTCACTATAAATGAAATAATAAAAAAAATACCAAAAAACACTGGTGTTACTATAAGAAACGAGCGTGTACCTGATGAAAGGGCTACAAAAACTGCAGTTATAAGAACTGGTATCGAAATCAATATATATTTTCTTTGTGCTAAAAAGCTAAACGACAATGCAATTATAATTAATATATAGTCTATGATTAGCTCATAATCACCTAATACACCTGAAAATCTATTAATATCGCTATTCACTATTACATCGCTTACAATGGCTTCGCTACTTGTTTGAATTGACTTTGAAAAAGACTCACCACCAAAAGAACCAATGAAATATGGCAGTAAATGGAGAAAAATCGATAACATAAAATAGAGTTTAAGACTATTCTGAAATTTTATATCATCTTTGTATAATACCAATATCTTAATAAATAATATAACAGTAATAATATACAGCGAATAATTGATTATTTGATTTATTTGAGAAATATGAGTTTGAGGATCAATAATTTTTGATTGGGTAAGTCCCATAAAAACTCCGATAAACAAGATACAATAAAAAATCAACATTGCCTTTGAAATGGACAACCATGATCTAAAATATACAATATTCCGGGTAGTTTTAAATTTTATACCTATCCACAAAAACCAAATTAGAACTCCATTTAAACCAACAGGTAAAAATGGAGTTGGAAATACAACACCAAATGGCAACAGAAAAATTACAATCTTTGTTGCAATTTTTTCTTTTCCGTTTATGGATAATATCAAAATTACTATTCCTAAAGCAATAGAAATTAAATCTTTGGCTGTCAACATTATATTTTTCTGTTAATACTCTTTTTAATCAGGGCTAACAATTTATATCTTTCTTCTTTTTTTATACTAAAAATCAAAATTAGAAAAACAAGAATAAGGAACAATACCCTAAGAACAATGTATGATGTTTGAATTTGTTGTGAAACGATGAAACAAAAAGCAGCAACAACAAGCAGCTTGAACACTTGAATATGAATTGATATTTTTATTTTATTTTTCAGGTATGTATAGTCTACAATTAAAGTTATAAGATTTGCAATTAGTATTGATAAACCAATAGTTATTAAACCAAATTTTCTTATAAATATAAAAGGGATTAAGATAACAACTACTGAATATAAAATTGAAATAAAAGAGTGCATCTTCAAAAATGATTTTCCGAGCATAACACTCTGGAATCCGCCAACTAAAAAGGATAGGAATTGAGCAGCTACAAAAACAAAAAGAATTGAAGATAATTCCACAAAAGATTCACTATATAATAAGATGATGAATTCCTTCGAAAATAATATCAAAATTACAGATATTGGGATACCTAAAAGAATATTGAATCTTAGGAAATCATTTAACACTTTATTCCTTTCGTCATTAGTCAATTCTTGTGACATTTTTGGGTCATTAAAGAACAGACTACCTCTGTTCAAAATGCCCATGTAATTTATAATTGAATTTGCTACTTGAAATAAACCAACTGATGCAATGTTAAGTGCCCCCAAAACAAATACTCTTTGTAAATAATCACTTATATTATTTATAATCAACAATACAAAATTCACACTTCCAAATCTCATTAATTTTTTAAAAATTTCATCTTTAATATTGGGTAACACAAATTTTGTTTGTAAAACTCTTCTTGTTTCTCTCCAATACAAATATAAGCCAAAAAATGCCGAACACAATATACTCAAGAAATACCCTGTTAATTCAAAAAAATATACAAATATGAAAACAGTGATTAAACTAAAAAAAGACGTGATTATTCTTAAAACAACAGTTCTTTTAATCATCAAATAACTCTGTAGTAACCAGCCAAAAAATGGAGTTATGCTAGTTGCCAAAAAAGATGCAGCAAACAGAGAGTAATGCCAGAGAATTATATCAGGTGATAAAAAGTAACTCCTAACAAAACTCTGAAAAAGAAATACTAAGGCAGTTGCAATCGAGCCTAAAATAAGTGCTAAAGAGATAGAATAGTTATGAACCTTTGCTGCTAAATCAAATTCTTTTTTTTGTCTGTATTCGGCTGTATATTTAATAGTTCCTCTGGCTATCCACCCCCCACAAATTGCAGTTAATATTGTGAAAAATGAATTCAATAAACTATATTCTCCGTAACCCTCAGGTCCGATATTTAAAGCTAAATATTTTGCTCTTATAATGGCAACGATTATTAAAGCAAATTCTGTAGATCCAATTAATGCGGAGCTTTTAATAATATCTTTCAAATTTATATTTTTATATAAGATTTTGGTAAAATACTGTTCTTCATCTTTTCGTTCTTAAACCATTTCTTTGGTGCAATAACTATCTTGTTATCATTTTCATTTAACCAGGCTCCCCACCAACTAAAACTGCTGTTGGCAATAATATTATGCTTACAAAGACTCATTAAATACATATCTTCATAACTCTTATTTTGTGCTACAAATATTATGTTTTCTATGTCCTTATAATTATTTTGTGCCCATTCTATATCATCCGAAAACACGAATAATTTAGTATTTGTACATTTATCTCTAATATAAGCAATTGCATTTAAATAATATGTATCATCTAATATATGATAATAATTTGAATAAGTGTTTACATAATCTCCTCGTCTAATATGCAAACTTACTGAATTTGAGTTAATAATCTCATTGGCTATAAATTGAGTATTTCCTCTAAATTCTAACTTTAATTTAAATTCATTTAATAGTATTTTGCGTATTTCCTTAAAGTATTCTTCTGTTTGCCAATAACCTTGTAAATAGGAATTTTGACGTACCTTAAAAATATTTGCATCAAAAGACAACTGTTTTTCTGTAACTATAGACCTTCTGTAATATTGTTTAAAACTATTTGCAAATTTACTAAGTATACTGTTTTCTTTATTAAAGCGATTTATTTCATCAATACTTGCAACATTCTCAACTATTTGAAAATGATTGAGCTCATAATCCCGAATTGTATGTTTACTTAATGGTTCTCTTTTTGTCAAACCAGAAATATCAAGCTTTAATTCTGTATTGTTTATTATCGCTAAATTTCTTCCTAAAGCATACTGGAACATTTGATTCCCTAGTCCACCAATTAATCTAATGACTATCATATTTTTTAAAAAAAACTACAATTTATAATCTTCCATCAACCCACTTTCTGTCCACTACTGCTTTGGCATCGAATACTACAGCACCGGCTGAGAAGTGTTTTTCGAAATCAAAAGTTTGAAATTCGTCGTGAGCAACAGCCAGCAATACAGCCTGGTATTTTTTGTTTTCATCAAGTTCGTTGATAATGTCCACTCCATATTCGTGTTTCACTTCTTCGGCTATGGCCCAAGGGTCGTAAACATCAACCCTGGTTCCAAATTCGCAGAATTCGTTGTAAATATCGATGACTTTGGTGTTCCTGATGTCGGGGCAATTTTCTTTAAAAGTTACACCGAGGATCAGTACATTAGCTCCTTTGATCGTTTGTCCCTTCTGAGTCATTAGTTTCAGTACTTTGTTGGCTATAAAAGGTGCAATGCTGTTGTTCACATGGCGCCCCGAAAGAATCACCTGCGGAACGTAACCGAGCGATTCAGCCTTACTGGCCAGATAATAGGGGTCGACACTGATACAATGACCGCCCACCAATCCCGGACGATATTTCAGAAAATTCCATTTGGTACCAGCAGCATCGAGTACATCGTTGGTGTCTATGCCTACTTTGTCGAAAATCAACGCCAATTCATTTACAAACGAGATATTCACATCGCGTTGAGCATTTTCGATAATTTTAGAAGCTTCGGCCACTTTTATGCAGGGCGCTTTGTGTGTTCCTGCGGTGATAATAGAAGCGTAAAGATTGTTTACAATATCAGTAATTTCGGGTGTTGATCCGGAAGTAACCTTTTTAATTTTTGTCAGTGTGTTTACTTTGTCGCCGGGATTGATGCGTTCGGGGCTATAGCCTGCAAAGAAATCTATATTGAAAACTAAACCGGAAACTTTCTCTATTACCGGTACGCAGTCCTCTTCGGTACAACCCGGATAAGTGGTCGATTCGTAAATAGCAATATCACCTTTACTTATTACTCGTCCCAGCATTTCGGATGCTTTTATAAGTGGTCGCAGATCTGGCATATTGAAATTATTAATCGGCGTTGGTACTGTAACAATGTAAGTGTTATAATTTTTCAAATCATTTTCGTTACTTGAAAATGATAATCCACATTCAGCGTTGGCTTTCGTTAAGTTAGTTGCTTCAATCAGTCCATCTAAATCAGCTTCGAGCGTGTGATCAATACCTTGTTGTAGCTCCTCGATACGTGATTTATTAATATCAAATCCAAGAACTTTATACTTTTTACCAAATTCGATGGCTAATGGTAAACCTACATAGCCGAGACCAATAATTGCTATTCTAAAATTTTCCAATGAACACTGTTTTTTTAAGATTGTTTTTTACTCTATTGAACTACTTTGCATTTAAGACGCTATCAATTATTAAAGCTTTGAATGGTTGAATCTCCTACTATAGGTAGATATTGTTAATTCTTGGTTGTCCTCTGTCTTACTTCCCTAACTTCTTAACTTCAGTTTTAACTTCTTGTTCTTCAATTCTTCACCGTTTTCATTAGTCCTATAAACATCCCCACCGCCAAACCAATCCCTAACAGATTACTCGCTATATCAAGCATGCTAACACTTCGGTGGTAGCTAAAGTTTTGCAGCAGTTCCAAAAGAAGGGAGAATGTAAACAGCGCCAGCCCTATATACGTCGGTTTTATATTAAACCTCAGCAAAAGTATCAGCATGCACACTACAAAATAATAACCACCGTGGATCAGCATATCCACCTGCCAGTAATACTGTTGCAGCACTTTCTGCTCAGGATGAAAATCCGGCCACAAGCACATGGCTACAGTAGCTATTATTGTTATCGCCAGAATCAGGTATTTGTACATTTTCTCTTTTGTCTACAGTCTACAGTCGCCAGTCACCGGTCAAGACAGTTGAATTGTTGAACTGTTGAATCGTTTAATAACCCGAAACTCAAAACCCGAAACTCAAAACCCGAAACTCAAAACCCGAAACTCAGAACTCGAAACTCAAATTTTCAAATCTCTCAAATCTTCAAATTATCAATTCTTAATTATCCTCTTCCCTCTCCAAAGTCAACGCCCTAAGAATCGCCTGAGGCGTACCAATCAAAAAAGTCAGCCGCCTAAAAATTAGCTGAAGTGTCAGGAACAAAAAGTCAGCCGCCTAAAAACTTGCTGAAACCTCAGGAACAAAAAAGTCAGCTGCCTAAAAACTTGCTGAAGCGTCAGGAACAAAAAAGTCAGCCGCCTAAAAATTAGCTGAAGCCTTAGGAACAAAAAAGTCAGCCGCCTAAAAACTTGTTGAAGCCTCAGGAACAAAAAAGTCAGCTGCCTAAAAACTTGCTGAGGCGTCAGGACAAAAAAAGTCAGCCTCCTAAGAATTGTCTGAAGCGTTGAATCGTTGAATAACTGAGCAATTGAATTGAATAACTGATTAATTGAATAAGCGTTGAAGCCTTTACTAACCCGAAACTCAATTCTCAATTCTCAATCTTCAATTTTCAATTGCTCAGAACCCGAAACTCAAATCTTTCAAATCTTTCAAATCTTTCAAATCATTCAAATCATTCAAATTACTAATTGTCTTGTCTTTTGACTTCAGACATTAGACTTTTGTCTTTTGACTTTCTCTTGACCGGAGACCGGAGACTGTTGACTTGTGACTGTAGAACTGTTGAAGCGTTGAATCAGCCGAAACCTGAAATTACTAATTGTCTTGTCTTTTGACATTAGACTTCAGACCTTAGACTTTTGACCTGTTATACGAATTATTCATTCTTCTTCTTATGTCCGTAGTAATTACCATATCCATAGCTATAGCCGCGGTGGTAATAATACTTCGACTGCATATTCACGTCATTGATCACCAGGTAAGGACGTTTCAATGTTTTATCAGCTTTAACATGGTTCAGGAATTCGATATTGCGTTTATCCGAATAATCCATGCGGCACATATAAATGGCAATATCCACCACCCTGTCGATAAGGAAGCTGTCCGACACTGCCCCCACCGGAGCCGTATCAATCACTATATAATCGTATTCGTTGCGCAGTTTTTCCACCATATCATCAAGGCGTTTGCTCATCAGCAATTCGTTAGGATTAGGCGGAATCACCCCACCCGGAATCACATCCAAAGTAGGATAGGCCGCCACATGTTGGATAATGCTGCGGTAATCGCTCACATGTCCCGAAAGTATTGAGGACATACCCTCTTCACCATCCAGGTTCAAATGTTTCTTCAGCTGTGGTTTGCGCAGGTCGAGTCCCATCAACATTACCTTTTTACCGGTAAGCGAGAGGCTAATGGCTAAATTCAGACTTACATACGACTTTCCTTCGCCCGGTTCGGTAGAAGTCACCATCATCACCTTTTGCGAAGGATAATCCAGCGTAAACTGCAATTTGGTACGCAGCAGACGGAAAAGTTCAGCATTCGAATCGGTATTCGAAGCATGGTCGATAATCACCTGTCCGGTGTTGTTGTGGCCCAGTTCCGACAGAACAGGCACATCCGACAGTTTCTCCACCTGAGCACGGTTGCTGATGGTGGTATTGATAAGGTCGCGCAGGAAGATAATGAGCAAGGGAAAAGCCAAGCCCAGCAAAAAGAAGATCCCCATAATAATTTTGGAGCGGGGTCCCGTTTGTTCTCCTGTATCGGGCGTATTCAGCACGCGTCCCTTCGGCACCGTAATGGCCATGGTGAGCGAAGCTTCTTCGCGTTTCTGCAGCAGGAAGAGGTAAAGACTTTCCTTCACCTGTTGCTGGCGTTTAATTTCGATAAACTCACGTTCCTGGCGGGGCAGATCACGTATTTTAGAAACAGCCCGTTGGTTTTGCGAGTCGAGTTCGCGCTTTGTAATCTCGAGTCCCTTGCGGCTATTGGCTATACTTACCTGTATAGAGCGGCGGGCCGATACAATTTGCTGGTTCATGTTCCGCAACGCGGGATTCTCTTCGGACGAACCACCTGCTATTCTTTCGCGGTTCATCAGCAATTCATTGTATTTTTGTATCACAGCCACCAAACCCACATCGGTAAGTCCCAGGTTAGGAATCAGTGCATACTGATTGGCGCCCTTCGAAATAAACTCCTCCACAAAGCGGATCAGACTCAACTGGTTTTCCACCTGTATGCGTTGCTGATCGAATTCGTTGTTGCGTTCCAGATAAATTTTGGCATCCGAGCTGATGTCTGTCATTTGGTTCACCTGCTTATAGTTCTCCACTTCACCTTCCACATCGCTCAACTCTCCCGATATCAGGCGCAGACGGTCGTCGATAAAGTTGGCAGTATTCATGGCCGAACGGTTGATTTGCTCAATGGCATCCCGGTTGTAAATGGCCGAAAGGGTGTTCAGGATGTCCTTTCCCTTTTGTTCGTTACTAACATTGATCCCTATATTGATCACATCCACCTGTTTGCTTACTTCAGTAGTCAGTAAGTTGGCGCTGATATATCGACCTACAGCATTAGGATTGCTGATGGTTACCGTAATTTCTTTCTGTGGCAGGAACTTCAAACCTTTGCGCAACGCTATGCTGATAGGGCCGGCAGGTGTATTGATCATGGCAGGAAGCTTTTTCACTGTCTGACTGAAAGCACTGTCGTTGTACTCCCCTTCAATTGTGTATTGTCCCTCTTCGCGTGCAATTTCAAAGCTCAGTGTTTTTTCCAGCTGCATCAAAGCCATGCTGTCCATTTTCACATAATAAGGCGAAGCAGTGTACAAATCGATAGTACGCAGGAAATCTTTGGTAGTGTAAGTAGTGTGCAGTTCCAGTTGATTCACTACACGTTTCATCAATGCCGACGATTTCAGTACTTCATTTTCGTTGTTCACCATCGACAGCGAACTCCCGAAACCCATCACGTCCAGCTGTTTCATCATCGACATCTCGTTCATGGCGCCACTCTTGGACTGATCCACCACCAGCAAAGTAGTAGTAAGATGATAAGTATAAGGCTGTGTACGCAAATAGAAAAAGCCAATGACACAAGCAATGAGGACGGAAGCCAGTATCCACTTCCAATAAACTATGTATTTCTCATACACTTCACGCAAGTTGATTGGTTTCTCCTGTACGTCATTTTCAAACTGATCGAAGTTATATTCCATAAGAGCGTTTAAATATTTTGTAAATATGTTTTTTTAGCAGGTATAATGTGTAATATGCCAATGTGATAATATGCCAATGTTAGAATGTCGCCAGTCTACAGTCACCGGTCTCCGGTCAAGACTGTGAAGCGTTGAAATGTTGAAACGTTAAACCGTTAAATTATCAATTGTCAATTGTCAATTATCAATTATTTCACCAGCGTCACAATAAGCGATGTGAGCGAAATAAGTGTCCCAACAATAGAGATGGAAATCGTTTCGGCAGTACCAATTGCCGACGTTTTTGTTTTGGTTTCGTTGGGTTGCACATAAATCACATCATTTTGTTGCAGATAGAAATAAGGCGAATAAATAAGGTTCTTATCGCGCAGGTCGATACGAATGGACTGACGACCTTCAGGTGTCTGACGTACAAGCAACACATTGTCTCTTCTTCCGTAAATAGTAAGATCGCCCGCCGTAGCCAACGCTTCGAGAATAGAAATCTTCTCGTTGTTCACAAGAAAAGTGTTGGGGCGCGCCACTTCGCCCAATACCGAAATGCTGAAGTTGGCATAACGAATGGAGATAATAGGCTCTTCCTTGATATAACGCGGATAGATCTTAGTTTTAATTAAGTCGGCCAGGGCATTCTTTGTCATTCCATCCACATGCAGCTTGCCAATGATAGGGAAAGTAATATTGCCATCCGTCCCTATCAGGTAATTCTGCAAGCCACCGCTATAATTCGAGATAGTGGATCTGCTTGGATTATAATCCTGCATACTCAGGGTTGGTACCAGCGGCAGATTAAAAGGCATGGCAGCTTCGGCAGTATTGGAGTTCACAGTAATGGTGAGTAAATCACCTACTTTAAGTACCGCATCAGGCACGTGCGACGAAACAGTATCGGTCATAACAGCAGCTTTGCCCGCATCCTGCAGGTAAATTACCTTTTGATAAGTGTCACAACCCGTGAGCAGTGTAACAGAAAGAAGAAGCGGAAAAAAATTTTTTAGTTTCATAAAAGTATTTACTTATTTACTATTTAGCTATTGACTGTAGAAGCGTTGTATTGTTGAAGCGTTGAACTGTTGAATTAAATACTGATATTTATTGAATTACAACCGGCACTTCAATGCTGTCCCCTTTTAAGGGGACGAGTGCAGCGGAGGGGTTTATTCTCACTCCTCATGGTGAGGTTTTGGAACTAGCTCAGTGGAGGAGTTTCTTCTCCCTCATCACTAACTATTTATAAAGAAAACCCAAAACTCAAAACTCAGAACTCAAATCTTCAAATAATTCTCAAAACTCAGCACTTTCAAATCTGTGTAATCTGTATTTATCTGTGTAATCTGTATTTATCTGTATGATTATTCCTTGCACGGCAATGCCCCGTCGGTCACAGAGCGTACCAACTAACTATCTATATTTTAAAAACTTGATTCCCGTCGATATAAATATCGAAAAGCTGAGAATCTAATGCTTACTACAAGTCGAAAAAATAATTACAGAGCAGACTACTTTCGGCCTGATACAAAAAAACAGCTTGTATACACAACACTGATATGCGCTATCATCGTCCGGCGAATGTCTTCACCACCTGATCGGTCTTCACACTCACCGTAACGCCCATTTGTTCTATTGTCAATGTTAGGCGATTGCCGGAGACTTTTAGTACTTTTCCTTTCAGATCCTTCATCGGTCCGGCAGCTATCTGTACCTCATCATTTTCTATCATCTCACATTCCAGTCCCCGGGCTTTTTCGAGAAAAGTTTTTATATGCTCTATCTCGTTATTCCTTACCACTGCCGGGGCGCCGTTGTAGTACACGATCCGTGCCACGCCTTTAATCTTAACTAATGAACGTAATACCTCATCAATTGTTCTTACGAAGATATAAGAATTAAACAAAGGCACTTCCACCATCTTTATCCTGTCGGACCATCGCCTTGGGGTCATATGCATAGGCAGGAATACCTCTATGCCCTCCATGTGCAGGCGCTGTTCAACTTGCTTTTCGGCACGCGATGCTGTATATAAAAGATACCAGTTCAATGTATTTATATTTAAAATGACGAAATAATTAATAATTAATAATTAATAATTGATAATGAATAATGAAATCCCTAAACTCAAATTATCAAATCTTCAAATCTTCAGAACCCGAAACAAACAAAAAAGCTACCTTTCAGAAAAAGATGCTTATCTTCCGAAAGGTAGCTTTGTATAAGTATAAAGAATAGCCGTTTGAGCAACAAACCGTTCAACAAACGAAGAGCTATTGCTTTTGATCATACCGGACTTTGCCTGTAGATACTGTAAATCAAAAGAGTAAAACCAAGGAGTAAACAAATTCATCATATAATCAACCCTCATCAAACGAATATTAATTATAACCATAATCAAATTCAACCATCTGTCGACAAATTATTGTGCACAGCCACACTGTAGTGTATTAATGCGCTAATAAAATGTGAAACAGATCATTCTATAATTAAAAAATAACTAAAAAACAGGTTCAGGCTTCAACAAAAGGGCTAAAAAAAACAATAATTTACTTTATTTACCCTTTTGTCGAGATTGCAAAGATAGGATAATCTATTAAAAAATCAAACAAAAAATAAAAAAACTATCAATAATATCGTTTTTTAATTACAAATGTAAACAAGAAAACAATTTGACAGGCCTTAGAGCCCATTACAATACAGTAGTCCCGTATCATCTTTATTTTATTGTCAAAAGAAATTATTTAACAACAAAACCGAATCAAAACGTCACATACAATCGTAAATCACATCAAAACCAATCTCCGGCAGCTACAGCCAACCCCCTTATCCAGAGTTTGGTTACAGCAACTACTCATTTTTCAGCAAAAAATACTTCGTCTTCTACAAAAAAAAGAGTAGCCCGTGTTGCTATAAGTCCTGCATTGACTTTAGTACAAGAAAACAATACAACACCATCAAAATTCAAACAGCGTCCTACCATCTTATTTACGAACGCCTTATAAGTTTCCCGAAACATTCGGCTTACGCTGTTACATCATTATTACAAAAATGCTGTCGGCTCCAACACCTCAATACAGGAAGCAGGCTATGTAAATATTCATAAACTACTGTAACTAACCAATCCACTTATACCGTGAAATAATTCAATTTTTGTATCTTTGCAAGTTATAAAAAACCCGATATTTTGACGACGAAAACCAACAATACAGAGAACGCAGCCGAACAGGTAGAAGTAATAGGCGCACGCGTACACAACCTCAAAAACATAGATGTAACGATTCCCCGCAATGCACTGACTGTAATTACAGGCTTAAGTGGCAGCGGAAAATCATCCCTTGCTTTCGACACCATTTTTGCCGAAGGACAACGCCGCTACATCGAAACCTTTTCGGCCTATGCCCGTAGCTTCCTTGGCAACATGGAACGACCTGATGTGGATAAAATCACCGGACTCAGCCCTGTGATCTCCATCGATCAGAAAACAACAAACAAAAATCCACGCTCAACGGTAGGAACCACCACCGAAGTGTATGATTATTTTCGTTTGCTGTATGCCCGCGCCGGCATTGCTTATTCCTACGTCACAGGCGAGAAAATGGTGAAGTATTCCGAAGATCAGATTGTCGATTTGGTACTCAAAGAATATGAAGGTAAGAAAACTTATCTGCTCGCTCCTCTGGTTCGTGGTCGTAAAGGCCATTACAAGGAACTGTTCGAGCAGATTCGGAAAAAAGGATACCTCCACGTGCGCATCGATGGCGAAATACGCGAAATTACCCACGGACTAAAGATCGATCGCTATAAGATACACGACATCGAAGTGGTGATTGATAAACTGCTTGTAAGCGCCAAGGATCGACAACGCCTGAAACAATCGATGCAAAAAGCAATGCAACAGGGAAATGGCATTGTGATGATCATTGAAAAAGACAAGGAACAGGCCCGCTTCTTCAGCAAAATGCTTATGTGCCCTACCAGTGGCATATCCTACGACGAACCGGCTCCTCATAATTTTTCCTTCAACTCACCGCATGGCGCTTGCCCGCATTGCAAGGGATTAGGCGTTGTGAACAAAATTGATATGGATAAAATTATTCCGGATCGCAGTCTGAGCATCTACAACGGAGCCATTGCCCCGCTAGGCAAACACAAAAGCACTACAATATTCTGGCAGATAGAAGCCATACTCGAAAAGTACGACTGCACACTTAAAACAGCTGTAGCCGACATCCCCGAAGAGGCAATTGATGAGATTATGAACGGCACCGACGAACGTTTGCAAATCAAAAATCAATCGATAGGCACCAGCTATTTCCTTAGCTACGATGGCATACTGCGCTATATCGAAATGCAGGCAGAAGATTCGGCTTCGGCTACCGAACAGAAATGGGCCAATCAATATTCTAAAGAAATAAAATGCCCTGATTGCAAAGGCACTAAGCTCAAAACAGAATCGCTACACTACCGCATCCACGACAAAAACATTGCCGAATTGGCTGCCATGGACATCTCGCAACTATCGGAATGGGTCAACAAGGTAGAACCTTTCCTCACCGACAAACAACGCACAATTGCCGGTGAAATACTGAAAGAAATACGTACACGCCTTCAGTTTTTGCTCGATGTGGGCCTTAATTATCTCTCATTGAACCGCAGCTCGCAATCCCTTTCGGGCGGCGAGAGCCAGCGCATCCGCCTTGCTACACAAATTGGCTCTCAATTGGTAAATGTGCTCTATATACTCGATGAACCAAGTATCGGATTGCACCAGAGAGACAACGAACGATTGATAAAATCGCTCAAGCAATTGCGCGACATTGGTAACTCTGTGATTGTGGTGGAGCATGACAAGGACATGATGCTGGCAGCCGATTATGTGGTGGACATGGGTCCTCACGCAGGACGATTGGGCGGCGAAGTTGTTTTTTCGGGAACACCCGACGAAATGATGCAGGCCGATACGCTTACTTCGGCTTATCTGAACGGTAAAAAACGCATCGAGATTCCTGAAAAACCACGTCCCGGTAATGGCTTAACTTTAAGTATCAAAGGAGCACGCGGCAATAACCTTAAAAACATAGATGTTACTTTCCCGCTGGGAAAAATGATATGTATTACCGGCGTTTCGGGAAGCGGGAAATCGACATTGATCAACGAGACACTGCAACCTATCCTGAGTCAGCACTTCTACAGATCGCTCAAAGATCCGTTGGAATACGACAGCATCGAAGGGATTGACAACATTGACAAAGTGGTGGAAGTGGATCAGTCGCCCATCGGACGTACACCACGTTCGAACCCTGCTACCTATACCGGCGTGTTTTCCGACATCAGAAATGTGTTTGTTACCTTGCCCGAAGCCAAAATACGTGGTTATAAACCGGGACGTTTCTCGTTCAACACTGCCGGTGGTCGCTGCGAACAGTGCAGTGGTAACGGATACAAGACAATAGAAATGAACTTCCTGCCAACGGTGCATGTAAATTGCGAAAGTTGCAATGGCAAACGCTACAACAAGGAAACGCTCGAAGTGCGTTTCAAGGGAAAATCAATTGCCGATGTGCTGGATATGACCATCAATCAGGCCATGGAATTCTTCGAAAATCAACCTTCCATTCTTCACAAAATCAAAACATTGCAGGCTGTAGGTTTGGGCTACATTAAACTCGGACAGTCGAGCACCACACTATCGGGTGGCGAAAGTCAACGGGTAAAGTTGGCCACCGAACTATCCAAACGCGACACGGGTAAAACCCTTTATATCCTCGACGAGCCAACCACCGGGCTGCATTTCGAAGACATACGCGTACTGATGGGCGTACTGAACAAACTTGTAAAAAAAGGCAATACAGTCATTATCATTGAACACAATATGGATGTTGTAAAAACAGCCGATTACATTATAGATATAGGTCCTGAAGGTGGATCGGCCGGTGGACAAATCGTATGTGCCGGAACGCCACAGGAAGTGGCAGCAACTCCGGGCAGCGAGACAGGACGCTTCCTGAAACTTGAACTTGTATAATAATGAATATATTTTGTATCTTTGAAGACTGAATTAACACCTGAATAATATGCCAGCATTACTAAAAACCTTTCTTTACGGCGTTAGTGTCTTTGTCATTTTCACAACAGTGGCCGTGGCACTTAAACTGATAACCAACAAAACGGGTGATCCGGAGGCCTACTTTGGCTTAATGACCAACAATGACTTGATGATAGGACTGGTGGTAGCCGTGGCTGTTACTATTTCGCACGAACGCAAAAAGAGACTTAAATAATTATTTTTGCATTTTATTTTCTATAAAAATATTCTTATCAGTGACTGATACTTTTAAATATATAATTCAATTTTTACTGGGCGAAGATATTTCGCCCGATATCGTTGAGCAGGTCGGATACACTTCGGACGAAAATGAGTTCGGAAACTATAAATTAGTGATTCAACCTTCAGGCTTTTTCGACAAGGATGTATATGCCACCCCGGCATCTCTTCCTTTGCTGCCGCTTAAAATATGGGAGGAAACGCCCATTCTTTTCGGAGAACCAACGGTAGAAAATACCGAAACAACAAGAATATTAAAAGCCGACTTAGTTGCAAGCACCTATTTTCTTATTTCGAGGTACGAAGAGATGGTTTCCAAAAATATAAGAGACGATCATGGACGCTTTCCGGGCAAAGCATCCCTGCCTTATCGCGCCGGCTTTATCGACCGTCCACTTGTGGACGAATACGGACGCCTGTTGCGCCAGCAACTTAGGGAAACAGGAATTGAAGTACCCGAACCACCTAAACAAATTAAAAAAGTTTACATTACACACGACGTAGATCATATTGCGCATTTCAGGGATGTAAAAGGGCTGCTCGGAGGTCTTATCCGAAGCTTCAAACGTCCGAAGGAAGGACCTAAGGCCATGAAAAGTTTCTTTGGCGGTCTGCGTTTCGACCCCTGGTATACTTTCCCTTTTCTTTTCAATATCGACACTGAATTGCGGACTAAACTGACGCCCGAACGTTGCGAAATAATCACTTTTATCCGTTCTGGCGGAAGCAAATACAAACAGGACAAACCGGCAGCCAACCTTATTCATCCTGATTATAAAAATCTTTTCAGGTATTGTAAACGAAAAAATATAACCCTTGGTTTACATGCAAGTTATGAAGTGGGAATTCATCCTTATTACATTACCGAAGAAAAAAACAAACTTGAAAGGCTGGCAAAAACACCGATAAACTACAACCGCAACCATTACCTCACAAGCCGTGATCCAATGGATATGCTTAGCCTTATTGCCGCTGGCATTACGGATGACTTTACAATGGGATATGCCGATATGGCCGGATTCCGTTTAGGGACTTGCCGACCGGTAAAATACATCGACCTGAAAAACATGCAGGTAACTTCGCTCACACTGCATTCGTTGCCTGTAATGGATCGCACACTCAGCGACAAAAGATATATGTACATGAATGCGCACGATGCTTTTCAGTATTGTACGCAGCTTATCGACAATGTGGAACAGTACAATGGCGAAATAGCGCTGCTGTGGCACAACAATACTGTTGAAAAAAATGCAGACAACTATCATCGCAAACTTTACCGCGACATATTAAAGTATTTGCACGACAAATGAAAAAACGCATTATCATATCCGTTTCGAGCGATTTATGTACCGATCAGCGGGTACTTAAAGTTTCAAAAACATGCTTTGAAAATGGATTTGATGTGTTACTCGTAGGTCGTAAACTAAAGAATAGTTTGCCATTCGAAGCTCCATTTCCACACAAAAGATGGCGTTTATTCTTCAACAGTTCTTTTGCTTTTTATGCCGAACTCAATATCCGCTTGTTCTTTTTTTTGCTCTTCTGCAAAGCCGATATCCTGCTGGCCAACGACACCGACACTTTAACGGCTAATTTTCTTGCTTCAAAGTTAAGAAAGAAAAAGTTGGTTTTCGATGCGCACGAGCTTTTCCCCGAAGTTCCCGAACTGACCAACCGCCCGAACGTAAAAAGGGTATGGACAAAAATCGAAGATCTTTTTTTTCCACACCTTCAGCATTCGTACACAGTATGCAATTCAATTGCCGCTTACTACAATCATAAATACAACATTAACATGAAGGTAGTGCGCAATGTTCCTTATTACTGCCCTGCCCCAACTCAGCAAAAACAAAGTCAGAACATAAAAACGATTCTTTATCAGGGAGCCGTCAATACAGGCAGAGGACTCGAATGGGTGATCGATGCAATGCCTTATGTAAAAGACGCTCAATTGCTCATCATCGGTTCGGGCGATATCCAACAACAACTTGTGGAAAAGGTAAACGCTATGCAACTGAACTACAAAGTCATTTTCAAAGATAAAATGAAGCCCGATACTTTGCTTTCGTACACCCGGCAGGCCGACCTCGGATTATGTCTGCTCGAAAACAAAGGTCTCAGCTATTACTATGCTCTGCCCAATCGTATTTTCGATTATATCAATGCAGGAATTCCCGTATTGGCCACCCGGTTTCCCGAAATCGAAGCCATTGTTGACACCTATCAAACCGGCGTATTGATTGACAATTACGAACCCGAATCCCTGGCTCAAACCATCAATGAAATGATGGAGCACCCCTACTCTACCGAACATTTTCAATCACTTGCCTCAAAATTTTGTTGGGAAAACGAGGAAAAAATACTGCTCGATATCATCCGTGATTCGAAATAATTCTCGGCATAGCATTTACAACGTAAAAAAACCCGAAAATCAATTTTACTCTGATTTTCGGGTTTTTTCTATGTTTATTTATTCAGCTTTTGTTTTCCGGCTTCGAGCCAATTAATAAAGTTTTGCGGATTTTCATCGAACCCAAACGACTTATTGAGCGGATTTCCCTTGTTATCGAGGATCACATAAAAAGGCTGAGCATTGGAACCAAACTTAATCCGTTGCAGGTAGCTCCACTTGTCACCTATTGATTTTATCGAACGGGTACGTCCGTTTTCTTCTACTTCGAAAGGCTTTGCAAGCGTTGTTTTATCATCTACAAAAACCGAAATCAAAACAAAATCATTTTCCAATAAATTCTTCACCTTAGGATCAGTCCATACCGAAGCTTCCATTTTACGGCAATTAACACAACCGAAACCTGTAAAATCGAGTACTACCGGCAAACCTTTCTGAGCCGCATAAGCCATACCAAGGTCATAATCGGTAAAAGCCGGATGTACTTCGTCGTCGTACAGATTAAAGTCCTGTGTATAAAGCGGAGGCGAAAAGGCACTGACAGCTTTCAGCGGAGCACCCCATAGGCCCGGAACCATATACACGGCAAAGGCAAGTGATACGATGGCCAGAAAAGTACCCAACACCGAACTGTGTTTTGTTTCGCTATCGTGTGGAAAGCGGATTTTGCCTAACAGATAGAATCCCAACAAAGTAAAAATAACGATCCACAAAGCAAGGAATACTTCACGATCCAGTATGCGCCATCCGTAGGCCAGGTCGGCAACAGAAAGGAACTTCAGCGCCAAAGCAAGTTCGAGAAATGCAAGTACTACTTTGACTGTATTCAACCAACCTCCCGAACGTGGCAAAGACTTGAGCATTGTAGGGAAAAAAGCAAAGAAAGTGAACGGAATGGCCAGCGCCACCGCAAAACCAAGCATCCCAATGGCCGGTGCCAACAATGAACCCGTTGCCGAAACTTCGACAAGCAAAGTACCAATAATAGGACCTGTACACGAAAATGACACCAACACCAAGGTAAAGGCCATAAACAAAATGCTCAGGAATCCGGCCGTAGAATCGGCTTTTGCATCAAGTTTTGTCGACCACGAAGCCGGCAATGTAATTTCGAAAGCTCCGAAAAACGAGATGGCAAACACAAGCAACATGGCAAAGAAAATGAGATTGAACACCGCATTGGTCGACATGCTGTTCAGGGCACTTGCACCAAAAATAAGTGTGATCAGAATACCCAGCGCAACGTATATAAACACAATGGCAAGTCCATACAGAAAAGCATCCCTGCGTCCACGCGCTTTATTGTCCGAGCGTTTAAGAAAGAAACTTACCGTCATAGGAATGATAGGCCACACACAGGGCGTAAACAAAGCCAGAAAACCACCCACAAGTCCGGCCAGGAAAATAAGCCAAAGTGCCGTTTGTCCTGTTGAACCTTCTGTATTTCCAAAAGCTTTGAGTTGATCAATCACCGGTGTCCAGTAGTCAGCAGTTCCGGCATCTAAAGTTGCAGTAGTGGCAACACTATCCTTCGGGAGGCTATCAGCAGAAACAAGCGCTACTGTATTCTGTGCCCCTTCTATCCCTTTTTCGCCGAACACAAAATTTTCCTGCATAGGTGGCGTACAGCTTTCGTCGTTACAACTCATGAATTCTACATAACCTCTCACACTGAATTTCGCACCTTTTTCAAAACTTATCTTCTGCACAAAAACAGCTTCGTTGGCGTACCAGCTGAGCTTCATATCGAAGTTCGGGTCGTATACCTCCCTGAGCTTCGACATACCTTTCATTTTTCCTTCCATTTTTGCATTCTGTACACTTTCGAACACAAAACTTGTAGGTCGCGGCCCATCGTTGGGAATGTCCATGCCGTACAGATGCCAACCTTCCTCTATGCTGGCTTTAAAAACCAAATCGGCAGTGGTTTCACCTGTTGCCTTTAATTCGAACTTCCATTTTACGGGATCGTAGATTTGCGAAAAGGAAGCCAATGAAACAAAAGCTGCCAGCAGCAAAAGCATATATTTCTTATTCATATATAAATAATTGATTTTTTAATTATCAAATGAAACCCACTCTTTCAAAAACAAGACTAGTTTCAAATCTTTTTTTTTCAAAACTACGTAAAAAACATTAACACATGAATGTTTGTTCATTTGAATTCATGATTATTAATACCTGTTTAGATAATAAAAGTCAGCAAAAATAATCAGCAAAATACAGTCTCTTTATTCTCAAAATTTTGAGACAACACTCCATCTATCTTGTAAGCATAAACTTAAAGCTCACCCCAAAATTAGTCGACGAAACAGGGAAAGTTGTAGAAATAAGCGGCGTACTCATTTGTCGGTCGAAAAACATTTGGATATTCACCTTAGAGCTGAACACATAATCGGCCATTATTTTAAGAGAAATCAGTTTATTACCACTCGAAGCCTGGGTCAGGTTTTCGTCGATTTTGCGCAGGAGCGATTTTATGTCTTTGTAGGACACATCTGCATTCAGTTTCAAATCGTTTTTAACGCGCGATTGCTGATTGTTTTTCAATTTCAAAATCACATCAAAATCTTTCAAAACATAGCCAATGCCGAGCGTAAACTCATCGGTTGCACTTTCGATCAACTGTGTGCTCGACAGGTTAAGCGCCAGCGTTCTTTGTTTTCCATATTTCAGGCTTGTTGTCATGCTGTTTTTGAGCACTGCATTTACACCAATCAGCGGGCTGAATTGCTCAGTGAGCGATACTGATGAAATATCGTAGGGCGAAGACGGTATCGGATTGTTGGACTGTACATCACGCACATAACCCAAGGCATTGTTATTGTCGTCCATAGCTACCCAGGTAGAGAATGATGTATAATTACCAATACTATACCGGCATGTATAGGCATGTGTCAGACTGATGGACCTGAAATTGTCTTTCACCCACTGAATGCGCGATAAGCCATCGTAGTTCATACGCCAGTTGGGCAAAACACTCAGCACTGAAAGAAACGGATTTGTATCCACTGTATTCACATCCCTGCCTGTGTAGGCAGCAAGAAAGGCCGGAATCAATACATCGGTTGAATTCGGATTATATTTCCCCAGTTTCTCGTCAAAAAATTCACCGCCAACTGCTGGTAGTTCTTTGAAAAATCCTGTTTTAGGATATCTCGTATCTTTCATTCTTGCGTTTAACCGATTGGCAATCACCTGCCGGTTGGCAAGGAAATTATCAAACACTTCTGATGCATAATTCTCGTCGGCAGTACCGGTTTTCATAAATGCAGTTTTGAAAGCGATTTGGGTAATGTTATAGCTTCCGTTAAAAGTTTGTGGCATTCCATCAAACATGTACTGAATCGTCGTATTATTGGCCGTATAACGTTTTGCATTCAAATCAATTTTCAATCCAGGTAACGGTTCGAGCGTTGCTTTGATATCCAGATCGGAAGTGAAAGCTGTGGATGCAGGGTTTACAATAGAATCGCTTTTATACAACCAGTCATTGTCCAATGCATTCTGAATTGTATTATCGTCGAAAAAGCCGAATGTAAATCCATAGCCCGGAGCCGAAACGCCATTCACATCTTTTGTTTGTCCAAGAAAACCGGCTTCGGGCTTAAAGCCGGGCAACACCATACTGTTGGACTGGCGATAAGTAATAGAAGCCCTGCGCACCATCATCAGAAAACGGGTGCTAAAATCGACAACCGTTTTACCTACACTTTGCAGGTTCGGATCGAGAGTGGCTATGCTGATGCTGGCACTATCGGCTGTATTTCCGGCTGTAAGTTCTATGGCAGTCGGACTTATTGATTTATAGTTAACAGCCATTGGCCTGCCTTTCTTATCCAACACGGTAATAGCAAGTTTTTCACTTCCAAGTCTGTGATTGATCGTAATTTTCTTACCTTCTTCAAGCGTCAGCGATTGTTTAAAGTTTTTAGGCTGAAATTTCTGCACACCTCCTCTTTGCATACTGGCATTGTACTTTCGGTTCACTTCCTTCAGGTATTTTGATTTGTTGTAAAGCGATTCAAAATTCAATTGTCCATCGCCCGACCAGGTACCCATAGTGGTTGCCACATTGCCTACATCAACGGATCCGATGAGTTTAGCCGACCGATTCCAGTTATAGTTAGAATTATAAGAAGCATTGGCAGTTATCCAGTCGAAAACAGGAATTTTGTTGATAGGTAAATTCCAGGTGGCTGAAAAAACCTGCTGATAAGCATATGGATTTCCAAGTTTACGTATTTGCGACCATACCGAATCGCGCCATTCAGCATAATGTTCCTTACCAATTTCGGGCGTATAGTAAGGTTCGTCGATATTGGCATTCATAACCGTTTGGAAACTGAAGTGAAGCGATTTTGTCAAATCGTATTTGATATCAAAATTCCGGTTCCACATAAAGTCTTTACTGAAATTCATCTCAAAATTGTTCATCGCATTCGGTTGTAGCAAATCACGGAGCTTTACCTGCGAGAACTGACGGTTCATATCGGTATTGAAGCTTAACGACGAAGGCAAATAGTTGAAGTTCATATCCGAAAGAATTTTAAATGCGGGTTTCTTCAGCGATTTTACATTCTTAAACGGCTCTACAGGTTGCGGGCTGAACGAGAAATTATAGTTCACAGCAGCACGTTCCTGTTTTTCGAGGTTCTTTTCCACTTCGGCGCTCGTTTGTACACGTTCGCTATAGGAATAGGTAAAAGTAAGATTGGCAGGATCATAGAATTGTGGTTTCTTACTCTTTATATTCACTTTTGCCGACGATATATTAAAACTTTTGGAAGTGCTCACCGTTTGCGACGACATAATAAGCGTATCCCTGTCCTGTTTATTCTGAAGATTGGACAAAGCATCCGAAAGTAACACATCCTCGTCGAGTGGATTGTATTTTGGTGTTAATGTTTCGTTGGTGTACGAGAAATAAGCCGGCAACTGAATTTTTGCTTTTTCGGGAAGAAAACGTCCCAGTTCCATACTTGTAGAAAAATTCATTTGATACAAATCGTCGGTACGACGGTCCATCACATTGCTTTCGATACTACCATAACCTGAAGTCTCTACTCTTCCCGATACATTTACCTGACCAATATCAGATAAGCCCAGAGCCAGGTTACCCATGGCAGCCCAACCACCATCTTCATCAAACACCGACATGCGAAGTTCGTTCACCCATATTTCGCCTGATTTTACT
>JAYFRI010000141.1:0-17605 GCA_034926015.1 Paludibacter sp.
TGAGTTAACCCCAACTTTACCCGATAGAAATTGTATGAAAATTCCTAAAAAGCCAATTGCAATAGCTAAAAGAGCTGTTTTTTTGTATCCGATTTTGCTCAGGAGCTTTCCGGCCGGAATGCCCATGAATAAATAAGCAAGAAAGTTCATCATGTTTCCCAACATGCCTAAGAAATTGGACCCTTCAAAGGTGGGTTGATTTTTCCAGATTACTCCGATTGGTGCTGCAAGATTAGTCACAAACGAAATCATTGCAAAAAGAAAAATCATTGTGATAATTGCAACGATTTTTCCATTCTTTTTTTGTGTGTTCATGAAATTTAAAAAGTTTAAAGTGTTAGTATTATGATTATTAGTTTTTGTTCGTGTCAATTTGACGATAAAAGTACAATTTTATTTCTATTTTAAAGATTTTTTTGCAAAAAACTAACCATTCGGGTATATAAATGCCTGCGTGTTTGCTTGCCAAGAATGCTGTGATTTTTGTCTGTGTAAATTTGCATTTCAAATTGTTTATCGGCCTCTACAAGCTTGTCGATATAAAGCATTGTGTTTTGAACATGCACATTGTCGTCGGCCGATCCGTGAACAATTAAAAGCTTGCCGTTCAGTTTATCGGCCATAGCAAGGGCAGATGTTTTGTCATATCCATCAAAGTTTTCCTGTGGTCGGCGCATAAAGCGCTCAGTATAAGCTGTGTTGTAGAGTCGCCAGTCGGTAACGGGAGCAACAGCAATACCTGCTTTGAAAATATTTTCGCCTGAACTCATCGACCATAATGTAAGTGAGCCTCCAAAACTCCAGCCCCAGATGCCTATTCTATCTTTGTCGATATAGCTTTGTTTTCCAAGGTATTTTGCTGTTTCAATCTGGTCCTTGGCTTCGAGAATTCCAAGCTGTTTGTAAGTACATTTTCTGAATTCAGCGCCGCGGGCACCGGTTCCTCTACCATCCACACACACCACAATGTAGCCTTGTGTACTCAGATAATACTCCCAACCAATGTCCCATTTATCAAGCGCCTCCTGTGAGTCGGGACCTCCATATTGTACCTGCAATACAGGATATTTTTTGTCGCCAGAAAAATCTTTTGGTTTTAATATCCAGCCATTTAGTTTGATATTGTCGGAAGTGTTGAAGCTGAAAAATTCTTTTTTAGGCAGCTGAAGTGCATCAAAGTCTTTTTGCAGTTTCGAATTGCTTTCGATAACTCTGATTTGCACTCCTTTAGGGTTGTAAAGAATTATTTTTTCAGGAGCATCGATACTCGAAAATACATCTAAATAATAGCTATAGGTGGAGTTAAAGCTGGCATCGTGTGTGCCTTTGCCATTTGTGAGTCTTGTTTTCTTTGCTTTGGCATCTATGGCATAAATGTCTCTTTGCATGGGCGACACCTCGGCTGATTGATAGTAGAGTATCTGTTTTGTATGGTCGTAACCATAAAAATCGGTGATGTCCCAGGTACCTTTTGTGATTTGTTTGTAAACGCTTCCGTTAATTCTGTATTGATAAATATGGCGGAAACCATCCTGTTCGCTTACACCAAAGAAAAATTGATTGTCGGGTGTGAATTGTATATAATCAATATTTTGATAATCAATATAGTATTTGTCCTCTTGCCTTAGAACGAGTTTTGTTAGGGTCGATTTAGGATTTGCCATAAGCATGTCAAGGCGATTCTGATTGCGGTTGAGTTTGAAAATTGCAAGTTGATCAGCCGTATTTGTCCACCGAATGCGTGGGATGTAAAAATCCTGATCGCTTTCGGGCAATTGCATGAATTTTGTTGTTTTATTAAAATCATCGTAAACGCAAACGCTTACTTTAGCATTGTTTTCACCGGCTTTAGGATACTTGAATTTTAAAAATGAAGGATATAAATTGAGTGTTTCATCGATTTGCGATTCGTTTTTAAATAACTGAAATGAGAATTCGGGTATTTCAGTTTCGTTGAACTTGAGAAAAGCAAGTAATTTACTGTCGGGACTCCATGCAAAATGACGGGTAGCCTGAAACTCTTCTTCGTAAACCCAGTCGGGTGTGCCGTTGATTATTTTACCCGTTTCACCATCTTTTGTTATTGCTATTTCGGTGTTGAAGTCGAGTTTTTTCATGTACAGGTTATTGTTGCGGGCAAAAGCAATGTAGCGACTGTCGGGCGAAAAGAGCGGAACTTCCTGAGCTCCGTTTTCCGAAAGAGGCTGAAGTTCTTTGCGTTTTATGTCGTACACGTAATAGTCGGCAGTAAAAGTGCGTCGGTATCTGAAATTTATATTTGTGTACACAAGAATTTTCAATTCATTGGGGCTAAAAACGTATCCGGAGATGTTTTTTATCGGACAGTTCTTGATTTGATATATACTAAACAGTGTATCAACAGTATTGCCTGTTTTGTAGTTGTACTTTACAATCGAATTATCGTTTACTTTTGTTGTAAAATGCTCCCCATCGACCATTGAAATAGCCTTTTCTGATCGGGTTGATTTGAATTTTCCATCCGTAATATCATAAAGTAGATGAGCAAACGAAAATTGTGCAAGCAGTGTTAAAACAAAAATGAATGTGAAACGTTTCATTATAAAAGGAATTTATGAAATTAATTACATTTTTCAGAGAACAAATTACAAAGTCAATTTTTTAGAACGACATTATATTTTGTAATTATCTATACAAAAATAGTTCAATTTATTCTTTTTGCTTGTCGAACGGTCGAAAGTTTTTAATCCATTAACATTATTCTTTGATGCTTAAATTATTAACGATAAATTTATAGTGATATGGGACTAATTAAAGATTTCTTTTTTGCATCTCCTCGCAACGAGGATATAGGTTTGTGCCTGAGTGGCGGTGGAGCTTTAGGATTTGCTCATATAGGCGTGTTACAGTCGCTCGAGGATCATGGTATTTACCCTGATCAGCTTGTAGGCTCCAGCATGGGAGCAATTGTAGGTGTGCTTTATGCAGCAGGATATTCTCCTTCTGAAATGCTGCAAATGATTAAAGACGATAAGCTTTATAAAGTGACTAAATTGATGACATTCAGGCCTGCATTTCTGAAGTCAGGGCTGTCAAATCACACTATTTTGCGTTCGTTGATAAAAGAACTTATTCCGCATAACAGCTTTGACCAGCTCAAGAAAGGGATGCATGTTGCGGTTGTTAATTTATCTACGGCTGAATGGGAAATTATCAGCCGCGGAGATGAGCTTGACAAGTGGGTGGCAGCTTCGGCAAGTATTCCGGGCGTTTTTGAATCTATAAAACACAACGATATTTACTATGTGGATGGTGGCTTGCTGAACAATGTTCCAGCTCAGGGACTTGAAGAATTTTGTCAGACAATAATAGGAGTAGATGTTATTCCACACATTCCGCCGGTTGAACTCAATAAGCCTATTGATACGCTTGCTTCATCGGTGAGGGCTATGCAACATCAAAATTCACGCGAAGGTCGTGAGCTTTGTCGTTTTCTGATTGAACCCCGCGCCATAGAGAAATACCACGAGTTCAGCTTCGAAGCTTATCAGGAGATTTATCAATACGGCTATAGTGCAACAACAAAATACATAGTTGAGAATCCTGAAATGATGCGCCTGAAAAAGAGCTAATTGTCGGATGGTAAGCTTATAATAAATGTGGTGCCCTCATTTTTGCGGGTAGTGAAATTAATTTTGCCGCCTGTAATTTCTATTATGTTTTTCGAAATAGTTAGCCCTAAACCCATGCCTGTGCTTTTAGTAGTGAAGTTTGGCGTGAAAAGTTTGTCGATAAATTCATCGGCTATCCCCATTCCGTTGTCTTCTATTTCAATCACAACTTCTTTGTCGACTTTATTTATTCTTACCTTTATCAATCCTGCTTTATCCGAAGTTATTGACTGAATTGCATTTTTAAGCAGGTTGTTGAAAACCTGCGTCAGTTGTTCGGGATCGGCTAATACAATAATGCCTTTGGATTCACCTTCGAAACTGATTTGAACTTGTTCGTTATTGTGTTTGAAAAGCTGAACTACCGAATAAAGCTTTGCAGCGACATCCACATTCGTAAAATGCGCTTCGGGGATACGTGCAAAATTTGAAAATGTTCCTGCAATTCGCGATAAATTGTCAATTTGTTCAATCAGGGTAACCGTCGATTTTTCAAAATACTCATCAAATCCTTCACTGCCAATTTTTTTTGTCCGTTGCAATTGCTGAATGGTGAGCTTCATTGGCGTGAGGGGGTTGTTGATTTCGTGTGCTATTTGGCGCGCCATTGTTTTCCATGCTTTTTCTCTTTCGGACTGAGCGAGTAGTTTTGCACTTTTCTCCAGTTCGTCTATCGTGCGGTTGTATTGCGCCACAAGTTGTCCGATTTCATCATTGAGCTGATAATCAATTTTTTCGTTGCGATGTCCAAACCTCATTTTTTTTAGCTTATTTTCTATCATTTTCAATGGTGCCGACAGCTGTTTCCCGATAAAAATGCTCAGGAAAATGGCAAAAACAATAATAATTAGATAAATGTGAATGATGACAGATAGAAATTCTTCAATTTCTTTGCGGGTTTCTTCCTGGCTAAGAAACTGAGGAACTGCAATATATCCCAGTTGTAAGTAATCGCCGTTGTAGAAATCGGTATAACCACTCAGGTATTTTAATTCTCCAATGTGTTCGTCCTGATTAATGTTGGTGTTGCCACTAAAAAAAGGAGTTGGCGATATTTGTCGGCTTATCAGGTTCTTGTTGAAAATGAGTGGCTGCGAACTTCCAATCAGTTTACCATTATTATCGTACACATGGATGTCGGTTTGGTACATGTAGGAAAGCTCCTGTAAATCAAAGTTTAGACCTTGCGGGCTTACAGTAGATAAATCCTGACTCCAGTAATACATATCCTGAAGGGCTTTCTGAATGTATTTTTTTTTGTTCTCGATGTTTGATATCTGCTCATCTTCGTATTTTTTTTGAATGAAGTTAACCGATACATAAAAAATACCTAAAAAGCTTATTATTAATAATATGATGAATGCATACTGAAATTTTGTTGTCAGCCCGATACGGAACTTTGATTTTGATCGGCGTCGATTATAAAGCCAGATGATGACTATGCTCAGGCAATAGAAGATAAGGAATGAATAAGTGAAATAGAGAACATAGCTGGCGAGTGTGTTCGAGTTTAGTTTGGTTATTACTATGTGATTGGCTTTGTCGGGCTGGTACACATAATACACTCTGTTTTGATAGGTGGTGCTGTAATAGTTGCTGTTTTTGGCAGGTATCCACTCTGAATTATTTGGAAAAATAGCTTTTTCAGAAGAATAAACAAGTTGCTGATTGTTGTATTTTGCTACTGCTATTTTGAGCAGGGACTGAATATCAGGAGCAGATGAAATAAGCAGGTTAGGGAAACTGTAGCTTTTGAAGTTTTTTCGGGGATAAAACTCCATATAAAGGTTCAGCGAATCTTTTTCGATACTAACAGTGGGGAAAATACCTAAATACGACATCAGGTTCAGCGATGAAGGTACAGCGTAAAAATGAGTGTTTTTTATTCTTGTGGCTTCGCTCACGATAAAGTCGTTGTACTGGTCGGATAGGGATGAGTTCCTGTATGCCACCGAGAGGCGCATTTCATATTTATTCCAAAAGCCTCTCAGATAATTTTCGTTGATGTATTTGTTGATTTTAAGTGCTGAATCGGAACTTGTTGACAGGTTTTTGAGTAACTTGTCGCTCGAAATTTGTCCATCAAGTTCTTCGAGCAGGATGTCTGCCATGCGATCATTTTCCGAACTACCATTGATATAAATGTTTTCGGCCAGAATACGATATTTGTCTTTGTCTTTTTTCTCGCCAATAAGGTAAACATTGATAATAAAAAATGATACGTACACAAGAATCCAGATAAAAGCAAAAGCATATATGCTTGTTCGCCTTTTAAATGTGTAGGCTGAATAAAAAACAACAAATATTGTAACAATTGAAATTATTATTTGAATTGCAGCCTCAATTTGGAAAATGAACAACATAATTCCGGTGAACAGTACAAGTACAATGTCAATTGTAATTGATTTGTTTAGAAGATGTTGAGTTTTCAGCCAATTGTGCGTTTTGTAAAAAAGCAATGCCAAACCCATGCCCCAAATGAAAATGAACAGATGAAGTACAACGGACAAAAATGATAGATGATTGAACTGAAGTATTGGCAGCTGAATGCTCGAATGATATACAAGGCTGCTTAAAAAATAAAAAACAATAAGAAAATAAACAACGAAAAGCGTTTGAAGCAGAATGGCTTTCGTAAGCTGACGACTACTGCCAATGTTGGTACGAAAAAAGAACAAATAATTGGCTGCCAGCAAAAAAAGAGTGGCAAAAGCCAAATGACCAATGGATGCCAACAACGGATTTGAAGAATATTCGAAGGATGAAAATAGTTTGTTCCAGTAAAGTAAATCCGGAAAGCTTAGCAAGAGGCTCAGCCCAACCACAAAGCCGATAAGAAGAGTAACTAAGCTGAATTGTTTTAAACTCAGGATATTGATGCCAAAAAGAACAGTGCAGTTGACATAAAGGTAAAGGAACAGGAGTACAGCTATAGTGATGAAAATGAAACCGGTAAAGCCCCAAAACTCACTGTATATTTGTGTGTCGGCATTCGAAAGCGAGAATAAATAGTTGTTTTGTGCGTCCGAAACAGCATATTTGTCATTTTTGTTTCCTTCTACAATTTCTATTCTCTTGTCAAGATTAAATCCTTTACTGTAACTGTTAATCAGGTCTTTGTTCTCGTATGGATAATTGTATTTCAACAGGATGACAGCCATCAGAATTTTCGAATCGGTTATTCTCGATTTCGCGATGCAATGTGCATTGCTCAGTTTATTGTAGTGCCATCTAATGCTGTCGAAGGTAGTAATTTCGGTGGGCTCAATGTGATTATCGGACCAGAAAAGAAGTTCATTCTTTTCGAAGACAAAATAAAAGATGTCGTTATCTGAAAATTTATAATTGCTTAGCGAATCTACTGACTTGTAATTGATGATTTGAGTCAGTTGCTTCAGTGTTTGATCCGCTGCATTTTCTTTTTTTGCAAGTTCGGCAGCGAATGCCCTGATGTTTAAGCTTTGTTTTGGTGAACGGTCATAGAAAAAATTGCATAACAATCCCAATAATAAGCTTGTAATAAGAGTATAAGCTAAATACCGGTAGGTTTTTGAAATTTTCATTCGTTCTGAAATTATTATTTATTGCTGTAATTATAGATCATCATTCATGATGATAAGGTTCACCTTTCAAAATGGTGAATGCTCTGTAAAGTTGTTCGACAAAAATAACCCGTATCATCTGATGCGAAAATGTCATTGCCGAAAGCGAAATCAATCCATTGGCACGGTTGTAAATCCGTTCCGAAAATCCATACGGACCACCTACAACAAAAACCATGCGCTTGTGCGAAGCCAGCATCTTTTTTGATAAAAATTCAGAAAATGCCACCGAAGTTAATTGTTTTCCTTTTTCATCCAGCAATATAACTTCATCAGTTGTTTCAAGCTGCTTGAGTATAAGGTCGGCTTCTTTCTCTTTTTGCTCGCTTTCCGAAATGTTTTTAGTGTTTTTCAACTCCGGAATTGTAATTGTCTCAAAACTGATGTAGTGCTTTAATCTGTTTTGGTACTCTTCCTGCAACTGAATAAGACTTGAATGATTGGTTTTGCCAACGACTAAAAATGTTATTTTCATTAAAATCTAAAGTATTGTAGCTGTTTGGTTCACTATTTGTTATCTTTAAAAATAAAAAAAACATTTGGCTGCAACCAATTTAATAATGTATTTTTGCAGCGCAATGATATAAATCAATGCAAATATGGTGTTTTTTAACGAGAAATCAGAGTAAAATCCGTATTTTGCGATTATTATTTCAAAAATAAAGCGTTTAATTTTCTTTGTTCTTGAACTAATATAAAGATTAATAGTGAAATAATAATTATTTAAGACTTTTGATTTTCAAGTTATTTTATGAAATACTTTTCTCATATAAAAGTGTTTGTAGTTAAATTCCAAGAAGTCTTTTTAAAGCAATAAACAATATGAAATCAATAAAATTAGTTTTGTTAAGCTTTTTGATGCTGTCTGCATTGCCTAATGTAGTTGCTCAGTCGTCCGAAGTTTCGTCCGAAATCATCTCGGCCTTAGACAAAGGAGATGCCGGAAAGCTTTCTGCTTATCTGAATACCAACGTGGAGCTCGTGGTCGGAAACAAAAATGATGTTTTCAGCAAACAGCAAGCCTCCGGAATTATTACCGATTTTTTCAGAACAAACAAAGTGAGCTCTTTTCAGTTACTTCATAAGGGAAACAAAGAAGCAACAAGTTTTGCCATAGGCGAAATAAAAACAAACACAGGCAACTACCGCGTATATGTGCTCACCCGTAAATCGGGAAATCAAACTGTAATTCAACAACTCAGAATAGAACTTTCAAATGACTGATAACTTAGAACAACTTATTCCACTTTGGTTTGCCGAGGATATTGGCGATGGCGATCACACAACTCTTTCGTGCATTCCGGCTGATGCGATGGGAAAATCGCAGTTAATTATCAAAGAAAACGGAGTGCTTGCGGGCATTGCCATTGCACGCGAAATTTTTAAAGCTTTCGATCCGGAACTTAAAATGACAGTTTTTATTCAGGATGGAACAGAAGTGAAAGTAGGCGATGTGGCTTTTGTGGTAGAAGGGAAAATACAATCCCTATTGCAAACAGAGCGACTGATGCTGAACATAATGCAGCGTATGAGCGGTGTTGCTACGCGTACCCGCGAGTATGTGAAACTGCTCGAAGGTACTAAAACAAATGTGCTCGATACCCGCAAAACAACTCCGGGACTTCGTTTGCTCGAAAAAGAAGCTGTGAAAATTGGTGGTGGTGTTAATCATCGCATTGGCTTATACGACATGATCCTTTTGAAAGACAATCATGTGGATTTTGCAGGCGGCATTGATAAGGCCATTCTGCGTGCCAAAGCTTATTTGCAGAGCAAAGGGAAAGATCTTAAAATTGAAATCGAAGTACGTAATTTTGATGAACTTTCGCAGGTAATGTCCATTGGAGGAGTCGATCGTATTATGCTCGATAATTTTTCGGTTGAAAATACGCGTAAAGCGGTTGAAATAATTAACGGAAAGTATGAAACCGAATCATCAGGTGGAATCACTTTCGAAACTTTGCGGCAATATGCGGAATGTGGCGTAGATTATATTTCGGTAGGCGCACTAACACATTCGGTTAAAAGCCTTGATATGAGTTTTAAAGCTGTTTAATAAGCTGATATTACAATCTAAAAAAGCGATAGCATCAGGTTGGGTGTTATCGCTTTTTTAGTTTTATGACATTTCGCGGCTAAGTCTCAATCTTCCTCGAGCATCATGTACTCGTCAATAATTCGTCGCACCTGTTGCGGGGTGACACGTCCGTACACTTTTTCACCAATTGTTACCACAGGCGATAAACCGCAAGCGCCTACACAGCGGATACAACTCAGACTAAAAATCCCGTCGTTGGTTGTTTCGCCAACTTTAATGTTTAATCTGCGTTTAAATTCTTCCAAAACAAGTTCTCCGCCCCGTACGTAACAAGCTGTACCAAGGCATACTGAGATTTGGTATTTCCCCTTGGGAAGCATGCTGAAAAAGGAGTAAAAAGTAACCACTCCATATACTTTCGACACAGGAATTTGTAATTCTTTTGCAACAGCTGATTGCACTTCGGGTGGTAAATATCCCAATTCATGCTGCAACTCATGTAAAACATTGATCAGTTCATGTGCATCATTTCTGAAACGTTTACAAACGCTTTTAATAAGTACTTCAGCGGGTTCAGTTAATTGTATTTTTGCCATAATAGCTGTGTTTTTCTTCAATTTTTTAATGCCAATCTGAAAAGGAAGGCCTTCTTTTATTTCTTTCCGTTTTTCCTGTCAAAATAAACTGTATGCAACAGCTTGTGTGCTTTTTCACTCATAGGTTTTCCGAGAAACTCATCATAGAGTTGGATAATATATGGGTTTTCGTGCGATTTTCGTATTGTTTTCAGTTCGTCCTCACGATAGAGCGCTTGTTGACGTTGAAGCAATATTTCCGAATGGCCATGATGATATGGTTGACCGCCTCCACCAATGCAGCCACCGGGACAGGACATGATTTCTATGGCGTGATAATGACTTTTTCCCGATTCAATTTCATTCAGCAATTTACGGGCATTTCCCAGACCATGTGCTATGCCAATGCGTACATCTACACCATCAAAATTAATCACTGCCTCGCGCAGGCCTTCCATGCCACGCAATTCGGAAAATTTAATACGTTCTAATGTTTTACCGGTCTGAATTTCGTAAGCCGTTCGTACGGCAGCTTCAATAACGCCACCGGTGGTGCCAAATAAAACACCAGCTCCCGTTGATGCTCCTAAAGGTGCATCAAATTCTTCTCCGGGCAGCGATTGTAAATCAATATTGCATAACTTGATAAGTCGCGATAGTTCCCTGGTGGTGAGTACAATGTCTACATCCGGATTCCCATCTACGAAAAATTCATCTCTGCCCCGTTCGTATTTTTTTGCAACACAGGGCATAATGGAAACGACTACCATGTTTTTTCGATCGATGCCAAGTTTTTCGGCAAAATAAGATTTGGCTATGGATCCAAACATTTGCTGAGGCGAACGGGCTGTGGATGGAATGTCAATTAATTCGGGGAATTGATGTTCGAAGAATTTCACCCATGCAGGACAACAGGAAGTAAGAATAGGAAGTTTCACCGATGTGTCTCCTTTGAGGTATGCATTTAGTCGGCGTAAGAGTTCGGTTCCTTCCTCCATAATGGTAAGGTCGGCTGCAAAATCGGTATCGAAAACATAATTAAATCCCAAACGACGTAGTGCAGCAACCATTTCTCCAGTCACCAGCGATCCCGGTGCATATCCGAATTCTTCTCCCAAAGCGGCCCTCACTGCAGGAGCTGTCTGCACGACTACTGTTTTTTCCGGATCCGCGAGGGCCCGAATAACAGCTGCTGTTTCATCCACTTCAGTTAGTGAGCCTGTAGGACAAACAGCAAGACACTGACCACAAAAAGTGCATTCGGAATGCATTAAATCGTTTTGAAAAGCAGGAGCAACTACCGAATGAAAGCCGCGTTGCACGGCGCTTAAAACGCCTACTGTTTGCACTTCGTTGCACATCATTTCGCAGCGCCGGCACATGATGCACTTGTTCGGATCGCGTATAATAGAAGGAGAGTTATCCATTTTATATGTAGATTGTTCTCCCTGACAATGAATTTCGCGAATGCCGAGCCGATGAGCCATGTGCTGTAGTTCGCAATCGCCCGATTTGGCACAGGTCAAACATTCAGCCGGATGATCGGAGAGGATAAGTTCCATCACAGTTCTTCGCGCATTGATGACCCGCATCGAATGGGTTTGAATGATGCTACCTTCGCTCACTTTGGTGCAACAGGCAGGAGCCAGGTTGCGTTGTCCGCTTATTTCTACAACACATATGCGGCAACCTCCGGGTTTATTTTCGATGTTCATGTCGTGTAACTTCATGTGACATAGTGTGGGTATGTCGATACCAGCTTTTTCGGCGGCTTCAAGTACTGTTGTCCCTTCGGTAACTGATACTGGCTTTTGGTCTATCGTAAGTTTTATCATAATAAGTTTTCTTTTGATAAAAATTGGATGAAAGGCACTTTATCAATGGATGAAATTATTGTTTTAATCTTACTCCTTTTTATTCTACAAGTATGGCTTCATATTTACATTTTGAGAAACAAATGCCACATTTTATACATTTATCTTGGTCAATATTGTGAACTTTCCCTTTTTCTCCACTGATGGCTTCCACCGGGCAATTGCGAAAGCAAAGCGTACACCCGGTACAATTATCGGTAAGTATTGAGAATGAAATCAGATTTTTACATTGTTTCGATGGGCATTTTTTCTGTTTTACATGCGCTTCGTATTCGCTGTAAAAATTGGCCATAGTGGAAAGGATAGGGTTGGGAGAGGTTTGTCCGAGTCCGCAAAGCGAAGTGTCTTTTATTACATTCGACAATGATTTTAATCGAATTAAATCCTCCTCTGTTCCCAGACCTTGCGTTATTCTATCCAATATCTCGTGCAATCGTTTATTGCCTATTCTGCAAGGCGCACATTTGCCACACGATTCCTCTAATGTGAAGGTGAGGTAGAATTTTGCAATAGAAACCATGCAGTCGTCTTCGTCCAGTACTATCATTCCGCCCGATCCCATCATGGAGCCTGCCGCTATCAAATTGTCGTAATCGATAGGAGTGTCCAGAAATTTTTCGCTCAGGCAGCCTCCGGATGGACCTCCTGTCTGCACTGCTTTAAATTTTTTGCCATCTTTTATGCCTCCTCCGATATCATAAATAATTTCGCGGAGGGTAGTACCCATCGGAACTTCAATAAGACCAACATTGTTGATTTTTCCTGCCAGTGCAAATACTTTTGTTCCTTTTGACTTTTCAGTACCGATAGCGCTGAACCATTCCGCTCCTTTGTTGATAATGACAGGGATATTTGCAAAAGTTTCTACATTGTTTACATTGGTGGGTTGGCCAAGGTAGCCTTCGGTTGACGGGAATGGTGGTTTGAAAGTCGGCTCGCCTCTACAGCCTTCCATCGAATGGATGAGCGCGGTTTCTTCTCCACAAACGAAAGCTCCGGCGCCATAGCGGAGTTCAATTTCGAAATTAAAATCTGTACCTAAAATATTCTTCCCAAGCAAGCCGGTGTCGTCAGCTTGTTGTAGTGCTCTTTCTAAACGTTTGATGGCCAAAGGGTATTCGGCACGAATATAAACAAGCCCCTTATCGGCTCCAATGCAATAACCGCAAATGGCCATGGCTTCGATTACAGAATGCGGATCACCTTCGAGGATGGAACGATCCATAAAAGCACCCGGATCTCCTTCGTCGGCATTGCATACTACGTATTTTTGTATGCTGTTAGCTGATTTTGTAATTTCCCATTTCAGTCCGGTAGGGAAGCCTCCACCTCCTCTGCCTCTTAAGCCCGATTTTTTTATTATTTCAATCACTTCGGTGGGAGTTAGTTCGGTTAGGCATTTGGCCAAAGCAGTATATCCATCGCGAGCAATGTATTCTTCAATATTGTCGGGGTCAATATTGCCGCAATTTCGCAATGCAATGTGATACTGACGTTTATAGAAGTCCATATCTTTGGCTTCGGTTACTCTTTTTTTTGTTTCGGGATGGATATAGAGTAATCTTTCCACCTTCTGCTTGTTAATGATATGCTCCTGAATAATTTCAGCAGCATCGTCGGGCGAAACCTGGACGTAAAAAGTGTTGTCGGGTGATATTTTTACTAAAGGACCTTTTTCGCAAAATCCAAAACAGCCGGTTGATACTACCTGAATTTCGTCGGATAGCCCCCGGACGATGAGTTCACGTTGCAGGTTTTTTCGTAGTTGCTCCGATTCCATCGAACGGCAACCTATTCCTCCGCATACAAATATGTGTTGATGAGTCATACCTTCAGGAGTTTAAGAAGTTAAATAACAAGCTTTCTGTTTCAATCTGAAAATAGAATCCGATATCAGACTGTTTTGTAGCTGGCAGGTATTATGCCATCAATCAGTTGATGCTGAATTATATATTTCTCGATAATTTCCTGTGCCTTAGCGCTGTTTACAAAGCCAAAAACTACCGGTTCTTCGCCTGCTAAAGTAATTTCGACTGTAGGTTCGGCATAGCAGTAGCTCATGCAGCCTGTTTGGCATACGATTGCATTTATTTTTTGCCGTGCAAGTTCCTGTACGAAATAGTCGTAGGTCGCTTTGGCGCCCGAGGCTATGCCACAAGTAGCCATAGCTACCTTGATCACAATTGGTTTTTGCGATGGGAGAGCATTTTTTGAATTTGATGCAAGCGTGGATTGTTGCTTAAGTTTCTTTAAATCAGCAACTGATGTGAGTTTTTTCATAAAGTCGATGTTATTAAGTTATTAAATCATCCGACTGATTATGATACATTTAAATCGATTTGAAAAAATATATCTGATTTATGCTGTAAAGATGCAAAATAATTTCCATTGATTAAAGAAATATTTCTTTATTTTTTCGGGTTTAACACAGCAGGTATTTTTCTTCTCCTGTAAATGATTAAGTCATGGGTTTACTTCTGGTTTTTCGGGTATAACAAAAGCAAACGACTCATAGATATGAATCGTTTTTTTTACATTTGAAAAAATACAGTTATTCAGAAATTACAAATTGCTTGTGCGAGAGTTTGTAAATGAGTGGTTTATCAGCGAGTAAATCAGCAATAATTTTTTTGTCTTCGATACTTAAAAAGTCAACTAAATGATTTTTAACTTCGATTGAAGATCCAATTTTTGAAAATGTGAAGGATAAATAACTGTTGTCCAGGTGTTTATTAAGCCAATCAGAGTCAATTTCAGAATGCCCGTTTTTTTCAGGAATCAGCCATTGTTTTGCTGTGGGGAGATTCGTGAAAAGCGTCATTGGTTGCCAATTCAGGCTATAGAACTGGATTGTAGATAGGCGTACAGGTTGAAGAGATGTGTTGATAATGGCAACAAAGGCTGTAGCGTTTTCTGTTTCAAAAATCTTTAATTCAGTCAGGCTATTTTTTGTTGTGTTAAATGTAATGAGTTGGTTGATTGAATCGTAATGTTGTATTGAAACGTATACGTTGAATTTATTTTTTACGCTGTCGCGGCGGTTTAGTTTGCTGTATTCGAGCATTTCAAAACGCTGTTGTTTCGATAGTGTAGGAAGTATTTTGTCCGGCATCGACAGGAATAATTCTCCAACTTTTTGGGCATTGGCCGAAAATGAGATCGTGCATAGAAAAACAAGAAGGAGTATTTTTGTGATGTTTATGTTGTTATTCATTTTTTTTCTTTTTAGTGAGTCCGGTAATTATTTTCCAATAGAAATTAAGCATTTCGCCCACGCTTTCAAAATCTTCTTTGTAAATTAAACCAAAACCCTGCGTTGATTTAGCTTCCTTTAGTTGTGCTCTGTCTATGGTGTGGCTGTAGGCCTTGGCGCGAAGTTTTCCGGATTCTATTAATAAATATTCCAGATCAAAGTCGCCAATGAATTTACTTGCGTTGGTGGATGTGTTTACATTTTCGTTTCTGTAACCAAATTCGCCATTTAAAATAATTCGTTTGTTCTGATAATTTAGTTGTGCTTTTACTTCGTCGGTTTGTAATTCCGATTTTTGCCAATCAACGCCTAGCGAAAGGTTGTTTGTGTTTAAAGACTTTTGAATAAGGTTGTTAAGGTGTGCGCTAAAGGTGGATACCGCAAACGAAATCGTGTTGTTCAGTCCGGTATTTCCTTTGTTGTCGGGCGTGTAGAATTTGCTCAACACCAACAGGTAAGCTATCTGCCGGTTCATCATTTCTTCGGTGTTTATTATGCTGCGCACGCGTTGCTTCATACTTTCGTCGCTCTGAGGCAGGTCAATTTCAAACTTAATCGTTGGTTTCATTAGATTTTCGGAGAGGTTGAGCACGCAGTTCACCGGAACGCTTCCGCGATTGGTGGATGAGCTTACATCTTCGAGTAAATCGCTCAGCGAAGCTGTCAATGGATAAATAGCTCTTATATCTACCTGAGCATCAAATGGATTTCCTGTCCATTGAATGGTACTTCCTTTATCAATCTTAAATTCCTTTCTGATCACAGTTTGCAGCGTGAACAAGTAGGAACCAGCATCAATAGCGTAAGTTCCATAAAGTTTCATGTCCGAAAAGCTATCGAACTGAACACGCAGGTTACCGCTACCTTTTCCTTTAATGGCATCGCCGCCTTTGGGATCAATGATGAGTTCTAATTCTGCATCAGGGGTAACATCAATTTTCATATCAACAACGACATTGAAATCGCTGCCGGTTTTTTTAGTCTCAATTTCCCTCTCGGCTCTGGTTCTTGTGTTTATAAAATTGATAAAACTATTGTCCGAAGCCGACGAAGCGCCTCCCATTTGAATGTAACACTTGGTTTTAGGTTGGGATATGGCGTTAATCGAAATGACTGCTTCTTTTGTGTCACCCTGAATATTGACTGTTCCGGTGGCGTAAGCTCTGCCGAAGAAATAATCGTTGTCGCTCGAACGGGTATTCATCGCCAGTATTTTTTTACCGTATACATCCACATTGTATTTCATGTTCTGAAACATTCCACCATGGGTAATTAATCCGGTCATATTTCCCTGATTTTTTTCCTCATCGTAAATCTTCATGTTCCGGATGGCAATTGTATTACGGGTAAGTCTTACTGTGTCGTTAAAGAAGTAGGTGGTGTTTAGCATCTTAATTGTCGCTTGGCCCTTGTCTACAAAAATATTTCCTTCAAAACCAAGGTTTTTGGTTCGGCCATACATTCTGAATTTACCATGCCCGAAACCTTTAACGTTTTGTGCCACACTCTCGAAATAAGTATTTAAAAAGTCAATACTCAACCCTTTGGTATCGAAAGTCAGGTCAAGCGAATCGTTTTTTGGAACATATATACCAGTGGCGGTGGCTAAATTCTTTTCGTTATTGTCGTATATGTCAGCGCCTAGTAATAATTGCTTGTTTTCGTTGTCCCAGGTCGAATTTATTTTTGTGTCACCTATTAGTTTGTCGTTGATCAATAGTTTTTTTACATCAAGTTTTGCCAATAAAACAGGTTGTTTGAGTAAACTTATCAATTCGGCTTTGCCGGTAACATGGCCTCCAAAACTAATTCCTTTCAGTTTCAGCACTTGCATTACATAATCAACATCTACTTCTTTCATCGAAACTGTAACGCCATCGGTTAAGTTTTGTGACACTTTTCCGTCGATATGTATAAATTGTTCTTTGTTTTCGAATCTGAAATTATCTATGGCTATTGTTTTGTCCGGGTTTAACGCTATTTTCGAAGCGCGTATATCCCAAATTGAATCCGAAATAATGACCTGAGTTGGCAAAATATTCATTTTTACGGCCAACTTATTGTCAACAGTGCTGAATTTTGTTACCGTTTGAAATTCGCCTGCATTTGTAATTTTATTTGAGTTCTGCCAACCTAACTGAGTTGTTACTGAGTCTTTTGCAGCCGAAGCAAAGAGATAAAGTCTTGTGGATCCTTTTCTGTCGGGCATTTGAGCACGGGTGGTCAGTTTAAGTTGTTGTTGCTGATTTTCAACACTAAATGTTATGTTTTCAAATGCTTGTTTTTGGGTTCTGAATTCTGCAAAATTGCCATTTATATTTATTTTATTCAGCCTTTCGTCTATCGACCCTTTGATCGTACTTGTCCCATTTAACTTATAAGGGAGGTTTAGTACATCCGAAATTTCAGCTGTATTTTCAATCGTCAGATCAATATCAATATGATTCTGAGTTTTTGCGTATCTCTTAGTCGATACTGCCAGCGCTGGTAAATAGTACTGAATAATTTTATTGATTGTACTGTTTACATTACTGTATTTAAAATTACCTGAGAACGAACCTTTAACATAATCAGAATTGATAAGGAAGTCGGTATTGTTTTCGGTTGTATTGC
>JAYFRI010000266.1:0-3468 GCA_034926015.1 Paludibacter sp.
TGTATGGCGCTATTATCGGTTATCTGATATGGGATGCAATGAGAGCAAAACTTAGTAAATAAGCTTTCTGCTTTTCAAATTATAAGAACCGGCTCGGGAGGTAATAACCTGCAGCCGGTTTTTTCAATATTATAGGCAAAAATAATATGGTATTACCCGCAGATCAGAAGATTTAATGTGAAAAATAAACAAACAAAATTGGTTGTATGCTGTTTTAATTGTAATACAAAAACAAACTACATTTTAATAAAAATAAGCAGATAAATATGTCGAAAAATAAATGGACACTTGCTGATATGCCCGACTTGTCGGGTAAAGTAATCATTGTAACGGGAGGAAATGGAGGGCTTGGTTTTCAGGCTGTAAAAGCATTTGCCAATAAAGGTGCAGAAGTTGTTATTGCCTGTCGTTCCGACAAAAAAGGTGAAGCTGCAAAAACGGAAATTCAGAAATTGCAGCCGGATGCCAAAATTGCTGTAATGAAGCTTGATTTGTCAGATTTTTCATCTGTAAGAAGTTTTGCAGATACATTTAATGCCGGATATAATCAGCTTGATATTTTGCTGAATAATGCCGGCATAATGATGACGCCTTATGGGAAAACAGTTGATGGCATCGAGTTACAGCAGGGAACTAATTATTTCGGGCATTTTTTACTGACTGGGCTTTTGATGGAGAAATTGAGAAGCACTCCAAAGTCGCGTGTTGTGTGTGTAAGTAGCATTGCTCATAAAACAGGAAAGATGAATTTCCACGATTTGTTGTATGAAAAAGATGAGAAATACACTCCAATGGGCGCTTATTCCCGTTCCAAACTAGAGGCTTTACATTTCACATTCGGACTGCAACATTATTTCAAGTCCAACAAAATAGATGCTGTGGCTACTGTTGCTCATCCCGGTGTGTCCGATACCAACCTGTTCAATCAGATAGGTAGCGATTTTTTCAGAAAATTATTTATGCCATTGTTCAAGTGGTTTGTTCAGCCTGCCGACATGGGGGCATTGCCGCTTTTGAGAGCAGCTGTTGATCTCGAAGCTAAAGGAGGTGAGTTTTATGGTCCCGATGGAATAGGAGGGGTGAAGGGCTATCCTGTGGTGGTGAGGGCAAAAAAACATGCCTATAAAGAGAAACATACCCGTAAGCTATGGAAGTATTCCGAAAAAATTACAGGAATTAAATTTGAAAAATATAAATAAAACAAAAGGCTGATGAATGGATTTTTCCAAACATCAGCCTTTAAAATTTATCTAATGAATTATTTGCTTGAATATGCAGTCAGCATCCAAAGCTGTTTTTCCTGTTCTTTGATATAATCGCTCATCATGGCTACTGTTGCTTCATCACCGGCTTCGGAAGCCAACTTCAAAATGTTACGTTCAGACTCCAGAAAATACGATGTTGTTTCCATAACGTGTTTAACTCCTTCGTCGCCACTTGTTACATATCCGCTTTCTTTTACTTTGGCTGTCTTCAGATATTCGCTGAAATTGTGAGCTGGTATTCCGTCGAGCATTAGGATGCGTTCGGCTATTTCATCCACTTTTTCGGCGGCATTGTTGTACATGTTTTCGAATTGTGCGTGCATAACGTAAAAATCTTTACCTTTTACATTCCAGTGAAAACCGCGAAGATTGCTGTAGTACACCTGGTAGTCTGCCAATAATTGTTGTAAAGCACTCACTACATTTTTTACCGATTTGGCATTCAGTTTTGTGAAATCTAATGTTTTCATAATTTTAATTTTTTATGTTTATCGTATTATTTTTCTTTGATTATGATACAAAGATAATGTATATACCTATATATTGCAAATAGATATTTATAATATCTATATAGATAGAGACAATTAATAATACAATTGATATGAATGAAAAAAGCCCTGAACATTTGTCCAGGGCTTTTATACACATTTAAAAAATTAAATGTTATTTTTTTGCTTCCATGCGTTTTGCATAACGGTTCATGAACTTGTCAACACGTCCTGCTGTATCTACCAACTTAGATTTTCCAGTGTAGAAAGGGTGTGACGAACTCGAAATTTCCATTTTAACGATAGGATAAGTAACACCATCAATTTCGATATTTTCTTTGGTGTTTACTGTTGAACGTGAGAAAAAAATATCGCCGTTCGACATATCTTTAAATACCACGGTGCGATAGTTTTCTGGGTGAATTCCGCTTTTCATATCTTAATTTTTTTATTATTTTTCTTTTCTTTTTGGGCTTGCAAAAATACAAACTTTCTGCCTAATAATCAAATATTTTAGACTGAATTTTAAATTTTGTTTCGAAATAAACCGTTTTTGTTTGTTATCTTTCAGTATATCAACAGGATAATAAAGTGTTGACTTCGACTTAAGATCCTAAAAACAGAAAAATCATTCCCAATATGACGCCAAACATGTCGATAAGTTTTAATTTCAGATTTTTATCATGCATCACTAAAGCGCCATAAAAGAAAGGCACGATGACTCCGGCCCTACGAACGGTGGATACGATAGAAATGAGAGAGTCGGGCAGCGAAAGTGCATAGAAGTAGGCAAAATCAGCCGAAACCAGGAAAATTGAAATAAACGCAATCGACCACCTGAACTGAAATGGAGTCGTCTTTTTACGTCCTGGATACCACAGAAAGTAAGTGATAAGTCCCATTATAATGGCCTGATAAAATGTATAATAGGTTTGTACGGCCATGTGATCGAACTGACCGAGCAAATATTTATCGTACAAGCCACTGATGGCACCTGTTAAAGTTGCTAAGATGATGAATATGATCCATTTGTTTGAACCGGCCGAGAATCCTTCTCTTTTTCCGGCAAAGGAAAACATAAAAAAGGAAACAAGGGTAATGGCCACGCCGGCCATTTGGAAGCCCGAAAGTTTCTCCCCAAAAATAAGTACACCGCCGATAACTACCCAAACAGGTTGCGTTGCTTTGATAGGCGAGGCAATTGTAATTGGTAAATGTTTCATGGCAAAATAGGCAAAAAGCCACGATGAAAGCACAATTACTGCCTTTAGTACAAGAAAAAGATGAGTCCTGATGTCGACCGATGGAACAAAAAACGGAGTGCCCTCCAACCAATGTGGCTGAACATTTGAAATAATTAAAAAGGGAGAAAGAATGCTACACGAAAATAAAATAGACGTAAATAAAACAGGAATCACTGCATTGTTTTGCAATGATACTTTTTTACTAACATCATAAATGCCAAGCAAGAGTGCTGATAAAAATCCAAGTGCTAACCACATTACAATTAATAGTTTACAATTTACGATTCAATGGTTAACAAAGATGTTCGAATTATTATGAATTTGAATTGTCGGCAATTTACAACAAAAAAAGATCTTCCGAATATTGAACATTTACAAGGTAAAGTCCCTGTGCCGGCACTGAAGTCCCGGCTTTGCAGCGGTTTTTTGCTTCAATTATTTCCCGAAACTGCTCGATTGTCATTTTGGCAC
>JAYFRI010000029.1:0-4969 GCA_034926015.1 Paludibacter sp.
AGAGGTTGGTACAAAAACAATAACCGCCACAATAAAAAAGTGTATGTCATTCAGGACAACCACCACAAACAAGCCAAAGCGCCCCATCGGAAAAGTGGAAAGAAAAACAAATCAAATAAAAACCACAGGGATGAAAGAAGATAAAACATCCAACTAAAAACAAGAATATTATGCCGGATAAACCTAAAATAAAGCACCTCACAGTTGTAGGATTTGCAGGACAGAAAAATAGTTCAAACTATGTAAATGCAGGAAAAGCAAAACTAAAAAAAGTAAAAGAAAACATTCCGAATGCAGGAAATGATTTCAGCAAGACATTGGAGAAAACAATAGAGAATTTCAAAGCCGAATCTATCGTAAAGATCAATGAGATCGATAGCAGGGTAGCCGAAATAAAAGCAAAGATATTGGATGCCGCCAACGAAGCAGGCGCTGTATACAAAGATGAAATAAGCCGACTCGAACATTCGAAAACCCTTTTGCTCGCTAAACTGGAAGCGTTTAAAGAAGAAGGAGAGGATAAATGGGAGGAGTTTAAAAATGAATTCAGGAACGATCTGGAAGGTTTTAATAAAGCCATCAAGGACTTTATTGCAAATTTCAAAAAAGACTGAGGCCCTTCCTCCACAACCGATCCCGACAATTGGCAGACTCAATCATCTGCCACAGCAGAAGCAAATGTAAGTACATAATGCTACAATATACTTATCCTTTACACTCAGCAAAGTCCCTCTCCTTGGGAGAGGGAACCAACGGTCAGCGACCGAAGGGAGATAATTAGGGTGAGGTCAATATGATCCATTGTTTAAAATTAAAGCTATGATAAAAGTAAAAAAAGAAGGCATTATCCTCGAGAAAAGAGATTTTGAATTCGAAAATGCAGGTGTACTCAATCCTGCCATTATAAAGGAAGGCGATAGTGTGCATATATTTTACCGTGCAGTAAGCACAGGTAATCATTCCACAATTGGTTATGCCCGTTTGGATGGTCCATTACATGTGGCCGAACGATGGGATCAGCCTTTTATCTCCCCTGAATCGGATTACGAATCGCAGGGAGTAGAAGATCCTCGTATCGTAAAAATTGATAAGCTTTATTATCTGAGCTACACCGGTTACGATGGCATTAATGCTCGTGGTGCGCTTGCTACTTCTGTCGATCTGAAAACATTTAAAAAAAGTGGGCTTATTGTGCCGCCTATTACTTATTCAAAATTTGTGCATTGGGCCGAAACTACAGGCAAAGTAAATGAAAACTATTACCGCAACCATAAATTCTATTATCAGGAAGCCGATCCTGATAAATTAATGCTGCTTTGGGATAAAAACGTTGTGTTTTTTCCCCGGCGTATCGATGGAAAATTAGTGTTTCTTCATCGCATTCGTCCCGGCATTCAGATTGTGTCGGTGACAAGCCTCGAGGAACTTACAAAAGACTTTTGGAAAGGTTATTTTCCTGTTTTTCACGAGCACATTGTTATGGATCCTATTTATAAACACGAATCCGATTATATTGGAGGGGGTTGCCCGCCCATCGAAACAGAAAAAGGCTGGATACTTATTTATCATGGTGTGGAAGCAACCGAACGTGGTCTTATTTATTCGGCCTGTGCTGCCTTGCTCGATCTTGAAAATCCGGCAAAAGAATTAGCCCGATTGCCTTATGCATTGTTTTCGCCCGAATATGTGTGGGAACGCAGAGGAGAAGTCAACAATGTGGTTTTCCCTACCGGAACTGCCTTATTCGGCGATAGACTTTTTATTTATTACGGTGCTGCCGACGAACGTATTGGCTGCGCATCGGTCAAATTGTCTGCATTATTGCAGGAACTCATTCAAAACATCCATGAAAATGAAAAACCTTAAACTGAAAAACAATGCAGGGTTGAATAAAAGCGTCGGAAGAAAATTAATGTTTCCCCCTGTATTATTGAGCAACCAAACCACCTCCGAAAGCTGGTTCGAGAACAGAAAAATGCAAAATAACATCGAATTACCCGAAATACTCGTAATAAGTTCCTTCCCTCCCCGCGAATGTGGTATTGCTACTTATTCCGAAGATTTGATAACGGCGCTCAACAAAAAGTTTGGCTCCTCTTTCCACATTAAAATTTGCGCACTGGAGTCGGGCAAAGCCAGTTATACTTATAAGCCGGAAGTAATTTATGTGCTGGACACATCGGTAGCCGAAAACTTTGCCGAAACAGCGGGTAAGATCAATCAAAACGATAAAATAGATATGGTGCTGATACAACATGAATTTGGATTCTTTCAAAAACAAAAGAAAGCATTTATCGATTTCCTGCATCAGCTTACCAAACCGGTGACAATTGTATTCCACACCGTTCTTCCACATCCCGATATGGCGCTGAAAGATGAGGTGCAAAATATAGTGAATGCCTGCGGCGCAATTATAGTAATGACTCATTATGCCGAAACTGTGCTTACAAATCATTATGACATTCCTAATTCAAAAATCGCGGTTATTGCCCACGGAACACATTTGGTTCCCCATTTGAGTAAAGATTTTCTGAAAGAAAAATACAAGCTCACCGGTAAAAAAGTACTGACTACATTCGGTTTGTTGAGTTCGGGGAAAAGCATCGAAACAACTTTAAAAGCCCTGCCCGGCATAGCTGCCGAAATTCCGGAAGTAATGTTCCTCATTATTGGGAAAACACATCCCGAAGTTGTGAAAAATGAGGGAGAAAAGTATCGTGAACAGCTCAAACAAATGGTGGTGGATTTGGGAATAGAAAAACACGTGCGCTTTATCAACAGTTATCTGGCCCTGGATGAATTACTCGAATATCTTCAACTCACCGATATCTATCTGTTTACTTCCAACGATCCGAACCAGGCCGTGAGCGGCACTTTTGTGTATGCAATGAGTTGTAGTTGTCCCATTATTTCAACGCCTATACCTCATGCCAAAGAAGTACTTACGAAAGAAACAGGTATCTTAATCGATTTTCAGAATTCCAAACAACTGTCAGAAGCAGTTTTGCGTTTGTTCAACGACGAACCGCTACTGAAAGAATTCAGCAATAACACATTACAAAAAATAGTATTTACTGCCTGGGAAAACTCGGCAGTGGCGCATGCCAAATTAATGGTTTCGCAAATGGGCCGAAAACTAAAAATCTCCTACACACTGCCCGAAATAAAACTGGATCATTTAGTGAAGATGACAACCGATTTCGGTATGTTTCAATTTTGCAAAATCAATCAACCGGATGTTTCATCAGGTTTTACAATCGACGACAACGCAAGAGCGCTCATGACCGTCGCTATGCATTATGAACTCACAAAGGATAAGAATGATCTGAGGCTGATGGGCATCTACCTCAATTTTATAAAATTCTGTTTGCAACCGGGCGGTAATTTTCTGAATTACGTCGATATTGATAAGAATTTCACAGCTCAAAACCATGATGTCAATCTGGATGATGCCAATGGCAGAACAGTATGGGCCCTTGGATTTCTGATTTCGAAAAAAGCAATATTGCCGGACGAATTAATTGCCACAGCAACATCGATATTCGAAAAAACACTTCCCCATATCGAAACTATTCATTCCACGCGCGCTTTGGCATTTGTAATTAAGGGTTTATATTTTTATAACAAAGTAAGTATATCCACCGAAAACGTATTGCTGTCCGAACGATTGGCCGACAGGCTTGTGAATATGTACCAATTTGAATCAGCCAAAAACTGGGAATGGTTCGAAAGCTACTTGACTTATGCCAACAGCATTTTGTCCGAAGCCATGTTGTGCGCTTACCTTATCACCGGGAAAGTGAGTTACAAGCTTATTGCCGTTGAATCGTTCGACTTTTTATTGTCACATATCTTTAATAAAAACGGCATAGAAGTCATTTCCAACAAGCGCAAATTCACGAAAGGCGAAATAGCTCCTAAGTTTGGCGAACAACCTATAGATGTGGCGTATACAATTCTCACTTTAAGTAAATTCTACGACGAGTTTGATGATAAAAAATACCTGCACCAACTTACAACTGCTTTCAACTGGTTCCTGGGCGAAAACAGATTGAATCAGATTATTTACAATCCTTGTACCGGTGGATGTTATGATGGACTCGAAGAACATAACATAAACCTGAACCAGGGAGCTGAATCGACGGTAAGTTACCTAATGGCTCGCATGACAGTGGAAAAATATGTCGATCTGAAACAATGATGCAAGTTCCGAATAACAAATCAGCAGTATTCAGTACCGAAGCTGCAAATAACGATGCTTTAATATGATTTCAAAAGTTTCTTTTCTGATTGCAATTATACTGATTGTACTTTGGATCTTCCTTTTTTTACTATTCAGCAATAGTCTGTTGGTACATACGCTGGTGGCTTTGGCATTCCTGTCGTTAATTGTTTCGTTTGTAACACGAAATAATTAACGATGCTTGCTTAACAATTGGTCCATACATTTGTTTATAATATATTACCCTACAAAAAGATAAAAAAACAGCTGAATGAAAAAAGTGTTTTCATATTTAAAAAAAACGCTGAAAGTGACAATGTGGTTGATAATAAGTCTCGTGTTTTTATTTATCATCACAGCGTTGCTTATTCAGATCCCTGCCGTTCAGACTAAAATTGTACGTGCTGCAACTTCTTTTGTAAGCGACAAAACCCACACACGCGTCGAAATAAAAAATGTAAGCATAGCCTTTCCTAAATCGGTAGTGCTCGAAGGGCTTTATCTCGGCGACACAAGAAAAGACACCCTTATTTATGTCGACAAAATAAAATTAAATATCGTTCTTTACGATTTAATTGCCAATAAGATAACGATTAATTCCCTGGCACTCACAAAAGCATATGTGAATCTTTACAACACAAAAACTGATTCACTTTTCAACTACAACTTTCTGCTTACTGCCTTTGCCGACTCTGTTCAGCAAAAACCGGAGGACACAAAAGAACCCGCTGCCTGGACTTTTTCTGT
>JAYFRI010000246.1:0-3982 GCA_034926015.1 Paludibacter sp.
CTGTCGCAAATGCGATTACTAAATTTGAAAAATATGCAAAGGAGTTGGAAATTAAGCAAAAACTGATCGATAGCATCCAAGCGGATTTTATAAAAGTGTAATGCCCCTCAAAATCATTTTGAAACTTCCGGCTAAAATCATTGTTGTTTTATCGTTCTGCAAACTTCACGATTGCCTTCTTGTTGAACTACCGAGAAATCCTCGGTAGTTGAAACTTCATTTAATTCGCCTTCAGAATAAATGTTTTTGATATGAACAAAGAGGCTGAATTCTAAGTCACCTCCAAATTAAAAATCAGTTTATTTGCCCAAGTTTGATGTTTTTAACATCAAACTTGGGCAAATTCTTTATTACACCAATCAGTTTTAGGGCAAATTACTTGCATCCTGATTAAGCCACTAGCGATACGTAAGGAGTCTGCCTGCGTATAACAGCAAAACACCTGGATATAATCTTAGCTCTTACTGCATTAATAACAGAAGCCTTGTGTTTCCCCTGTTCTGTTTTTCTCCTATAATAAGCTTTCATTTGGGGATCCCATGCGATTGCTGTAATTGCAGCCCTTGTCAGATATACCTTTACTTCTTTATTGGCTAAGGCTGAAGTTTTTGTTTTTCCTCGAATGGAGATGCCCGAGGTATGCTCAAAAGGAGCCACACCGCAATAACATGCAAATTTCCGGGGTTCAGTAAAACGGTGAAAGTTATCAGTTACACACAACAAAACCACGGCATTGATCAGGCCTATTCCGGTAATAGTTAATAACAACTGGTAATTTATCCGGAGTGAAGTACTGGAAGCAATAATTTGCTCCATTTGTTTCTCCACGAGGATAATTTTCTCCTTAATGGATTCAAGCTGCTCTTGCAGAAAAAGTGTGGATGCAGTCATGCTTGCAATCTTGGCACTACGGGAAGAAGTTTGCAATAAGGCGACGGTGGCAACTTTTTGCTTTACCAGATTATTGCGTATGACAAGCCAACTACGCAATTGAACAATATCTTCATCAGGCAAATCATACAGTTTCAATTTACGATGATGTAATGTGCTGTAATAAGCAATTCTTTTGGCATCAACCCGATCATTTTTCCCTCTCTGTAATCCTATTGACTTCTTTATTGCCAGAGGACATACTAAAGCTAACGGGAATCCGTGGTGTACACTAGATGCTGCCAAGTCGATCACATAGCTACCCATGTTTTCCGCACAAAACAGGATTTTGGACAAAATTAATTGATAGGAAGCAATCCATTCCAACATCGATTGTATACCATCTGCGGTATTGGCAAAAGATTTATAACCTATTTCTTTTTGCTCCAGGGACATTAATGAAGCGTCAAAGGTCTTTTTCCCGACATCAAGACCTACAAAATGAGAATAATTCATAACTTTGTATTTACAGTATTAATAACAAGGAGAAACAGCTAATACATTTATTAGGTCGTGAGCCTACAATTCTAACTGGCTATGTTCTCCCATTAAAGAGAGTTGCAGTCTGATTCAGCCTATAGTCATATAAGACTAGTCTCAAAATTAGTTCACCGCAACTCTCTTTTCAAATATACACTTATTTGTAAGAGATATATTAATACTGCAAAAGTAAATGTCTCAAAACGAGACAGCCTCCAGAAGATTTACCGCTGGTTCACATCGTACGGGCCGTTTTTCATGCCGCGAATATCGCAGGATTCATTAACAGCTACACCAACTACTTCACCTGTAGCGTCGTTTACCAGTGTGCCCGGTCCTGAGAAACCGGCCAACTTCAGTTCAATGACTTCCATGAAATCATCCTTGTCGAACGGAGTTACCGTATACTTCTTTGACCCTTCAATCTCAATAGGGAATTCATAACTCCATCCATGTGACACCCAGATGCCGAGTTTAGGGCTTTTAGCGTATCCGTTTTGTCTTATGGTCACCCCATCAAAATAATGAACTTTACCGTCCGACGACAGATAGACAGCCTCTTGATGTCCATTATAAAAATTGTAGAGGTGGAGACGTGCCCCGTTTGCAAAACGAAATGAAGTCCATTCATAGCATAAGCATAAAAAGTCACCCCACTGATGGTCAATATAGGCATCTCCGGTTAATCTCAGAAGTTGCTTTTCACCTTTGTCGTCTTTATAGGACAAACTGCCCTCCATTCCACCTCGCATAATCGTGTTATAGAAGCTAAAATCATCCGGATCACCTTGCTGGATCATGCCGAGGTGGCCGAGCTTATCCTTATGCCATATTGCCTCTCTGCCGTCAATAGTCAGCGCATACTCGAGGGCATCGGTTTTTAAACTGAGATCCATACGTCCACCGTCATAACTCCAGTCAGCCCGGTATTTGTCCATATGAAAAGAGATTGTGTTGCGTTGAGCATCCCATAGACTGGCATCCGGAACATCTTCCATTTTGTAGTAAGTAAGATGTTGGGATCGGCCATAGTCCCTGAAACGACCCGACAGTAATGCCATGCGCTCGCCGGATACCGCTTTGGCGTGCATGTGTTCACGCCAGGTTTTCCCACTCCAAAGACTGGCGGTGAAGAACAGAAAGTAATTTCTGCCCACACAATCTTGGAGCAATGCCGTAAGATACCACCATTCGGTTGTTTTCTCACTCATGGTCGCATGCGGCATCCATTCCTCTTCGGCGGTGCCGATAACCGGGTTTTTTACATCGAAACTGCGAAGCAATGGCGTTGTCGATTTTTCATTTTTCATAAAATTATCCTCCATTTTTAATGTTTATAATCCACTACAAAGTTCTTTATATTCAAAGATATTTTGTTTCCAATTTAAGCCCATATATGTTCAATTTTCTCTTTTTTTTTGCGTACTTTTGCCAGAGCGGTTTCGTACTGCATGAATAGAATGAAAACAGGAATATTATGGCTTTCAAGAAGTTTAAAACGATGTCTATCGATGATGTCACAGACATATTAAATTATTCTATAATAGAGAACTATTTGGTTTCAGATATTGGGGAATTCCCTCCGGAAATACTTTCGCTGGAATATCCGACCGTTATTAAAGGAATGGCTTTTGCCTTTTTCCTGAGAGGTTCTGTTAAAGTACGGTTAAATTCAACGGAATATATCATCAAGGAGCATACGCTGCTCACCATTCTTCCCGAAAGTGTTCTGGAGATAAACGGATACACGGATAGATTCCTGTTTGAATTTCTCTTCTTTTCGCCCGATTTTGCCTATGAATTGAATGCTCTAAAGGATATAAGTTTGCTTGAAAAATTTGTGCAATCGCCTGTTCTCGAAACAACAAAAGAACAATTCGATGTCTTGCTTGAGTTTCATTCGTTCATGACGAAACAATATAAACGGAAAGGGCAAAAATACAGGGAGTTGGTAGCCAAAAACCTGTTTTCGGCTTTCGTAACTGAGTTGGCCGGCATTTATCTTGAAACGGGAAAACACGGTCCTGAAACCATTAGTCGTAGCGAAGCATTGTTCGTGCAATTTAGAAAGTTATTGCTGGCAAATGTAAGAACAGAACGAACCGTTCAGTTTTATGCCGATAAGATGTGCTTGTCGCCCAACTACTTGTCTCAATTAATAAAGAGCATCAGCCATCGCTCGATCATGGAATGGATAAACGAACTCACCATTGTTTATGTAAAAGCAAGGTTGAAAACATCAGCACTGTCTGTGTCGCAAATAGCAGAGGAATTTAATTTCCCGAACACTTCGTTTTTCTGCAATTACTTCAAAAAACGTACAGGACTGACGCCTCTGCAATACCGTAAGAGCTAAATGCAAAAAATGGCTACCTTTGATGTCATAATAATGAAACCATATAAATTACGTTAATATGGAAACTGTTGGACAAAGCTAAAAAGATACTTAGAGAGTTTTGGGAGGAGCATGCTGATTCTGAAGACCAATTGAAAACATGGTATAGAGAAGTAAGCAAAGCTAACTGGGCAAGTCCGGCAGATTTAAAAAATGAATATCCCAAAGCGAGTATCT
>JAYFRI010000259.1:0-2620 GCA_034926015.1 Paludibacter sp.
CGAAGCCAAAGCAGTTACATAGTTGTTTGAGCACCAAATCATTGGCGTACCAACAAGGAATGGTGAGTCTGCTTTCTTTGCATCGGCTTGGCGTAAATTAGCTTGAATGTTCAATATAAATTCCTTGCTCAATGCAGCATGGTTGCCGGATGCGATGAGAAAATGACCGTAATTTGTAAACGGATACCATTGATAATGTCGGGCTGTGTCGGCAAATATCCATGGCGAAACAGGCTCTAACCTTCCAAATGCAGCAGCATCATTCAGGTATTTCCGATTCTTGTCAATATCATATAGTTGAATGGCAGCCAATTCCATGTCGTCGGCCCAATTGTCTTCTTCGTAAAAATAAGGCGATTTTCCGTGAGCCGTTTGGCAAACCCCTGGATATTTTTTTCCATATGCAAAAACATCTACTGCTTTTTGATAAATGCTATCGGCAAATGAAGGGTAGTATTCTTTCAAAAGAGAAGATCCTAATGCGAATGCCGATGCGTATTTGCCTGCAATAGAGGCTACACCTGTCGAACGGTTTTTGTTTCCCAATAAGCCCTGAGGTTTGTCGGTAACTCTGTAAACAGGTCTACCTGTGCCGGGTCCCCAACCATAATCTACGCGATCTTCGGAAGGCAACCGGAAGGAGGCATGGTCGCGGTCGTCGGCAATCTGATGATAGAGAACCTCCTTTTCGGGGTTCATTCTCGCCAACCAGTCGAGTCCCCATTTGGCTTCATCCAAAATATCGGGGATGCCGTTGCTGCCTGCCTTTCCTAGCGAGTCATATTTGTCGGCAAATGCTTTGGGGTTGTTTTTGTATGCAAAAAGTAGTTGGTAAACAGCTGTTGCCGATGTGGTTGCGTATTGTAAATAGTCGGAAGCATCGTGCCATCCTCCAATGGCATTCACAGCCCTGAAAGTTTCGGTTTCGTTGCCATAAACTTCGAAGCCGTCGTGTTGATGACAGGTTTGATTTAGCGCCGGATTGTACCCACATCGCTGCTGACGCATGTAATTCAGTAAAAAATCGGCGCTACCGTCGTAGATGTTGTTGTTTATAAAAACTGTAGGCGAAGTATAATTCCCCACTCTTAAATAGTAGGCACCTTGTAAGCCGAACGAACTGAAATCGAGAATGTAAACAAATAACTGATTGTTTAATTTTTTTGCTGCTTTTATTGATCCTAATTCCGCTATTTTGTTGTTGGTGAGCATGTCATGTATCGAAAATGCACTTAGTTGCAGTTCCGAATCACTTAACATTACCGCGCGTTTGATACTTTCAGGCAGGTAGCCTAACTGATTTATACGAATCCATGCTTGCTGGGCAAAAGCAGAAAAAAAACCAAATAAGAACAAAAAACATAGTAGAAATGCTCTTTTCATAACCATTAAAGTGCTTTTATTTGCAAATGTAAAGTATTAAATCGAATTATCAAATGTGTAGAATTGAGAAATAATTATTACTTTTGCAGTTCAATTTTTTATACAATTAAAAATTCAACACGAAAGAAATGAAAGTATTAAAATTCGGAGGTACATCTGTTGGTTCGGCAGCCCGTATGAAAGATGTAGCAAAACTAATTTGCGATGGGGAACAAAAAATTGTTGTTCTTTCGGCCATGTCGGGGACTACCAACAGCCTTGTGGAAATTTCGGACTATTTCTACAAAAACAATACTTCAGGTGCATTGGAAAAAATAAATTCGCTGGAACAGAAGTATTATGATGTAATTGAGGATCTTTATTCAAAAGCTGATTGTAGAGCCGAAGCGAAACAGATCATTAAGACTCATTTTGAATACCTGCGTTCTTTCTCAAAATCTGTATTCACTTTGTTTGAAGAAAAAGCGATTCTGGCACAAGGCGAATTGCTCTCGACGGCTATGTTTCAACTGTATTTACAGGAAATAGGTGAAAACAGTGCGTTGCTTCCTGCGTTGGAGTATATGCGTATTGATAAAAACTCAGAACCTGATACGGCTTACATTGCCGAAAATCTTGAAAAACAATTGCAGGCACAACCTGACAAAATGATATATATTACCCAGGGTTACATTTGCCGTAATTTCTATGGCGAAATTGACAATCTGCAACGTGGTGGTAGCGATTATAGCGCTTCGCTTGTTGGTGCTGCGCTGAAAGCCGATGAAATTCAGATTTGGACTGACATTGACGGAATGCACAACAACGACCCCCGTTTTGTGGAAGGTACTAAACCGGTTCCTTACCTGCATTTCGAAGAAGCGGCTGAATTGGCATATTTCGGTGCTAAAATTCTGCACCCAACCTGTATTTTACCAGCAAAGCTGAACAATATCCCGGTTCGTCTACTGAATACTATGGAGCCTGAAGCACACGGAACGCTGATTTCGATGCAAAGCAAAAAAGGAACTATTCAGGCTGTAGCAGCAAAAGATGGCATCACGGCGATCAAAATTAAATCGGGTCGTATGTTGCTGGCGCACGGTTTTCTACGTAAAGTATTCGAAATTTTCGAATCGTATCAGACTTCTATCGATATGATTACAACTTCGGAAGTAGGGGTTTCGGTTACCATTGACAATACCAAGAAGTTGGATGAGATATTAAATAGCCTGAAAAAATTAGGAACAGTTACTGT
>JAYFRI010000327.1:0-7995 GCA_034926015.1 Paludibacter sp.
TGAACGGCTTGTCCCGAAGCTCCTTTCAGTAAATTATCAATCATCGACACAATAAGCAGCTTATCTCCATGTTTTTCGAGGTACACAATCGCTTTATTTGTATTCACCACCTGTTTCATATCGGGATTTTTATCCACAACAAAAGTGAAAGCAGCATCTTTGTAAAAATCTTTGTACAACGATTTGGCTTCTTCTATCTTCAGGTTACATTTTGTGTAAGTTGTTGCATAAATACCACGCGCAAAATTGCCCCGCACGGGAATAAAGTTCACAGCAGCATCAAATTTATTTTGTAACTGATGCAGCGACTGACCAATTTCTTGTAAATGTTGATGGTTGAAGGCTTTGTAAATAGATATATTATTGTTTCTCCAGCTGAAGTGGGAAGTTGCCGACGGTTTAACGCCTGCGCCTGTAGAACCTGTTATGGCATTTACATGAATATCGTCAGTGAGGATTCCAGCGGCAGCCAAAGGCAATAATCCAAGCTGTATACAAGTGGCAAAGCAACCGGGATTCGCAACATGTTGGGCTTTTCTGATTTCAGATGCATTCAGTTCAGGCAGTCCGTACACAAAATCGTGATCAGTGCGTTTTTCTCTGTAGTCGGTCGAAAGATCAATGATCTTAACAGCAGCCGGAACATTATTTTCGTCCATAAACTTTTTACTATCGCCATGCGCGGAGCAAAGGAACAAAGCATCTACTTTATCGAACGAAAGTTCGGAAGTAAAAACAAGATCTGTTTCTCCAATTAAACCTGAATGCACATCGGTGATCGGATTTCCGGCGTTGCTGTTGCTGTGTACAAAAGCAATCTCCACATTAGGGTGATTCACAAGTATGCGAAGTAATTCTCCGGCGGTGTAACCAGCGCCTCCTACGACGCCCACTTTGATACTTATCATAAGTTCGTTGTTATATTTTGTTGAGGTATAATGTTATGTGCAAAGCAATTTTGTGCTGACACGCTTTCGGGGAATTTTGTGCTTCAACAGCTATCAAGAAGCATTTTTCGCTCCACATGAATATCCTGAACTTCAGCAAAGGCTAGAGTTTTGTGAGCTGAAGTTTGTGCAAGGTAATGCAACCAACAGTTGTGATTCATCACCTAAAAGGCATAAGCCGGGTAGAAGTTTATCTGACCTCAAAAAAAAGCGTGAATGCATCAACACAATCAGCCTTAGTCTTTTTTAGAGGCCTTTTTGAGTCTTTTTTCCTCTTTTTTTTCTTTTGGCGACTTGAGAGCTTCTTTTTTTACGTCTTTCTTAGCGTCTTTCGATTTTGACATTGCAGATGGGTTTTAAATATTATTATTCCACAAAGGTAACTATTTAAAAAATAATAGTAAAGCTTTCCGTTCGAAAAAAAAAATTCAACAGGGCGAATGTTATGAAGCAAAAAGGTAATGGAGTTGTAATTTACTGATAACGAGGAAATAGGCAGCAACCCACCAAATCAGTAAAATCCAGGTGAAGAGGTAATAACTTAACTTTCTTCTTTTGTGGTTGATCGCATACATGAGAACAATAATAGCGAATACTCCTCCAATAAATTCAAAAAAATGCAAAAGATTCTCAGGTATCCTACGTTTATTACGCGTGGCAGCACTCTTATCGTACACAAATAAAATAGCACTAATTAAATTAATAGCTATAAGATACAAAACAATAATATTCATAACAATGCATAATTGTGTTGTTAATAAAAAACAAGTTTTACAATCCAAAAAAACATCTTTAAGTTAGTCTCCTAAACAAAAAAAAGAAGAATCACAATTATCAAAATCATCTAAAGTTAAAGTTACAAAAGGAATAAATCGATCTATTTATTCTTCGAGCAAATCCGGTCGAAGCAGCTTTGTACGCTCCACCGATTGCTGATGATTCCATTCATCTACCTTTGCCTGATGCCCCGAAAGCAGGATGTCAGGCACTTTCCATCCTTTGTACTCTGCCGGACGCGTGTAAACAGGTGGTGCCAGCAGGTTGTCCTGAAAAGAATCGGACAAGGCCGACTGTTCATCGCCAATTGCACCCGGAATAAGCCTCACTATGGCATCGGTCATGATAGCAGCAGGAAGTTCTCCTCCTGTAAGCACAAAATCGCCAATTGTAATTTCCTTTGTAATCAAATGTTCGCGAATACGATGATCAATCCCTTTATAATGCCCGCAAAGAATAATTAAATTTTCGGAAAGCGAATAGCGGTTGGCCATTTTTTGGTCAAAACGCTCACCATCAGGAGAAGTATAAATTACCTCATCGTAATTGCGTTCGCTTTTAAGCTTTGAAATAATCCTGTCAATCGGTTCAATCTGCATCACCATGCCGGCACTGAATCCGAAAGCATAATCGTCTACTCGTCGGTGCTTGTTGGTAGCGTATTCACGCAAATTATGCACATGTATTTCAACAAGACCATTTTCTTTGGCTCGTTTTACTATTGAATAATTCAATGGGCTATCCAGCAATTCAGGAACGGCAGATATAATATCAATACGCATTTTTAAATAATTACAATTAGGTACCTTTAGTTTTAAGTGCTAAATTTTCACTATTCCTTCTCTTTATCTGTCAGTTAAAGAAATAAAAACATAAATGCAAAGGTATAAAAAAAAGTTTCATTCAAACAATATGCTGCCAAACAATTCATATTCATGACACATTGCTCTGTTTTCAGTGATGATTAATCACAGATTGGCGGCGAGCCATTTTCGAAGCACGTCGGGCGATTTTCTGCAACGACGGGCGTAGTGCTGAAACTGATGTTCATCAATTTTACCTATGTTGAAGTATTTAGATTTTGGATGATCGAACATGAGCCCGCTTACCGAAGCATTCGGAAACATAGCTCCGTTTTCAGTTAGCATGATTCCTAATTCCTTGAAATTTATAAGTTCATCGAGCGTAAAAATAATAGACTGATCGGGCAAAGAAGGATATCCAACCGCAGGTCGAATACCCTGATAATGAGTTTTAAACATTTCATTCACATTCAGTGGCTCATCGGGCACATAGCCCCAAATCTCTTTGCGGACCTTGTAGTGCAACCATTCAGCGGTAGCTTCGGCCAACCGATCCGATAAGGTTTTTATAAGGATAGAATGATACATATCATCTTCCTTTTCGAATGTTTCGGCAAAAGCTTCGACACCCAAAACGGTATTGGCAAACACCCCTACAAAATCGTCCTGAGGTTTCAGAAAATCGGCCAACGAGTAGCAAAAACCATCGGTCGAAGGAACTTGCTGACGCAAAGTCGGACTCGTGATTTTCTTATTTTCAAAGGTTGCAACAATATCATCGTCGTTGGAATAAGCCGGATAAATACCCACCACAGCATTGATGGTTACGATTTTTTCATCCTTGAAACGCCTGAGCATTTCCTGCGCATCTTTATACAGCTTAAGCGCTTCTTCGGCCTTTTCTCTTTCGTTTTCGGCAAATTTTTGCAACCATCCCGCCTTGCACGAACCACAATCGCAAACACTTTGAATATCGTCGTATTTGCCGTTCAATCGCCAGGCCATAAAGAAAAAAGTCCAGTGAATAAAAGGAACAATTTCTTTGATATCTATATCGAAAAACCGGGTTATGCCCGGTTGTTTTGGAGTCATTTTCGTTTTTGTTTTATTATGTTTTTAACGCCTCTAAAAAAGCATCAATATCTAAAATAACCAATTACAATGGTGATTGGTTCAGTTCCGAACAAGTTAAAGCTTGAAATATATTCGATCAATTTTGGAAATCAGGACAAATGCAAAATAACGCAATTGTAAACATCTATTCCAAACAAACGTCACAGCCGTATCTTATTTTTAAGAACAACTATAAATCTCACTTCAACTATTATGGCACAAAGGTAATTGCATTTTTTCAAGGCTCAATGCCAAAACTAAAAATTAAAATATGTATTTTTGGTGTTTTAAGTCAAATCATCGTATAACCCTATTTTGAAAGAATCAATTGCTTTATGAAAAAAATCTACTTCATCCTGTTCTTAGTCGGCTCGTGTCTAACAACTTTCAGCCCGGCAATGTCTCAATCGGCAAATGTAAAAAGCAAAAACGCAACAGCTTTTGACACGATTCGTCTTCAGATGCCCGACACGCTTGGAGGCGTACCGCTACTGACTGCTGCACAACATCGTCGCTCCTACCGCGAATTTGACAGCAAAAATCTGTCGACAAAGCATCTATCTGAATTACTATGGATGGCTAACGGGATAAATCGTGCCGGAGGGAAGCGCACAGTGCCTTCGGCAATGGCGCTCTACCCGATACAAGCCTACGTGTTTCTTGCCGATGGCGTGTATTTTTACAATCCTCAGAAACATCTGCTCGAACCAATTATGAAAGGTGACTTTCATGCGTTATGTGGCACACAGGAATTTGTAAAAACTGCCCCTTTGAATTTGATTTATATTGCCAACTACAATGTTTTTAAAGGCCGAAACGAAACTTCTGCTGAGGAAAAGCTTTGGCTCGCTTCGCTGGATGCAGGACATTGTTCACAAAATGTTTACCTCTATTGTGCTTCTGAAGGGCTGAAATGCGTGGTGCGTGCCAGTGCCGACAAAGCAGCCTTGCTCCGTTTGCTACAATTGAACGAAAATTATCAATTCATTGCAGCGCAAACCATCGGATATTGATTCCTACTGATATTTAGGGAACTATGGGCATGACTTTCCAAAAGAAGTCATGCTTTGTTCGTAGCAGGCTTCCGGGATTAATTTTAATTATGATTTATCTATCTGTTAGTTATTGCTATTTTTAGTATTTTTGTCCTCAACCAAAACAAACGTTAAAAAGGACAATTCGATGACTAAATTTTCAAAAGCTTTCTGGGTCGCCAATTCGGTGGAATTATTGGAACGACTCGCCTACTACGCTGTTTTTATTGTAATCACACTTTATCTTTCGAATGTATGGGGATTTTCAGACATCGAAGCAGGCGTTATTTCAGGAACTTTTTCGGCTTGTTTGTATTTACTGCCAACTTTTGCCGGCGCATTGGCCGATAAAATTGGTTTCCGCTCGGCCATACTAATTGCTTTTCTTCTGCTTACTTTAGGCTATGGTGGCTTAGGCGTCCTGCCTACTTTTTTGGAAAGCGCCGGGTTAGTCACCTATGGTATGACCACTACTTTTTCCGGACTCAACGAAAGCTATTTACGTTGGTCGATCGTACCGATTCTTGTATTAATTGTGATTGGGGGCTCATTTATAAAAGCAGTGATATCAGGCACTGTGGCTCGCGAAACCACTTCCGAAACACGTGCCAGTGGTTATGCTGTATTCTACATGATGGTGAATATCGGATCTTTTACAGGCAAAACCGTAGTTGATCCACTTCGCAAAAGCATGGGCGATCAGGGGCTAATTTACATCAACTATTTTGCGGCCATAATGACTTTGCTGGCCCTCATCGCTGTATTTTTCTTTTATAAATCGACTAAAACGGAGGGACAGGGAAAAAGTTTCGCCGAAATAGGAAGCGGTTTGCTCAAAGTATTGGGAAATGGGAGATTGATAATTCTGATTTTGATTATCAGTGGTTTTTGGATGATTCAAAGTCAGATGTATGCAACCATGCCTAAATATGTAATCAGAATGATTGGCGCTGACGCTTCTCCGGGATGGTACGCAAATGTGAATCCGCTTGTGGTTTTCGTGTTGGTGAATTTCATCACCTCCTTTATGAAAAAACGAACTGCACTTACTTCAATGACCATCGGTATGCTTATCATTCCACTTTCGGCGCTCGTAATGTCTTTCGGCAGCCAAATTGGTACTGATTATGTGTTGGGATTACATCCTGTGGCATTTATGATGATTATAGGAATAGCCATGCAGGCAGTGGCCGAATGTTTTATTTCGCCCCGCTTTCTGGAGTTTTTCTCGCTACAATCGCCCAAAGGAGAAGAAGGACTTTATTTAGGATTCAGTCATTTGCACTCATTTATTTCTTATCTTTTTGCTTTTGGCCTTTCAGGATTTTTGCTCGATAAATACTGCCCCGATCCACGCAACTTTAGTTCGACCGAAGCTTATACAGCTGCCACCCAACATGCTCATTATATTTGGTATGTATTTGTGGCCATTGGATTAATTTCGGCTGTTGCTTTGCTGACTTATGGCTACGTAACCCGTCGGATAGATAAAAAGAAATTACCGCTGAATTGATGCTTAAAAAATTAAAAGGATATATGATGCCCATTGCCATGACGCTGGGCATCATATTACATAAATATGTGGGGGAATTATCGTTTATAATTCCTTACCTGATTTTCGTCATGCTATTGCTCACCTATGTAAAATTATCATGGAAAGAGATTAGATTTACAAAAATGCATTTATGGCTTATTCTTATTCAAATAGTGGGTAGTATAAGCGCTTATTTTGTCCTCAACCCTTTCAACTCCACACTGGCACAAGGCGTTATGATTTGCATTTTAGCTCCAACGGCAACTTCGGCGCCCGTAATTACCGGCATGTTGAAGGGAAATGTGGCCAGTCTGACCGCCTACAGTCTTATAAGTAATCTGACCATTGCCATTCTCGCACCTTTGTTCTTCTCTTATATTGGTTACAATGAGTTACCTTTTCTGAGTTCTTTCTTCGAAATCTCGAAGAAAGTTGTTTTTCTGTTGGTTATGCCCTTTATCATTGCTTTATTGCTGAATAAATTTGCACCTAAAACATCCGGATTTCTTCAAACAAAGTCGGGTCTTTCTTTCTATCTTTGGAGCATTGCCCTTACTGTTGTCACCGGGCGAACGGTGCAATTCATTATCGAACAGGGACAATCGCATATCGTTGTCGAAATACTGATTGGTTTGTTTGCTTTTGTAGTTTGCGGGGCTCAGTTTTGGTTTGGACGTAAAATCGGACGCAAATACAATGATACCGTAGCCGGCGGACAAGGCTTGGGGCAAAAAAACACGGTACTCTCCATTTGGATGGCACAAATGTATTTGGATCCCATTTCGTCCATCGGGCCGGGCGCTTATGTGCTTTGGCAGAACATGGTGAATTCGTGGCAGGTGTGGAGAAAAAGAAAGAACCTTGGATAACTCAGATCACTTATCATTCAATCTTTTCGGGCAATTCTTTGATAGTGTTGATACGATTAGATGTTTTGTGCAATTGGGTTAGAAAATCATTTATTTTCTCCTCATAATCTACCAAATAATCGGGATGCATCTTTTTAGTTGTAAGCGAGATCAGCCGTTTAAGTAATAGCCCCACCTTGTAATCGTAGCCCGACACGCGCGCCCCGAAAACCTTTGCCGGATTGGCAAACTGTAATTCCAACACATAAAGTACAAGATCAGCTTCAAGCTTCAGGTTTCTGGTTTCGATTTTAAATTCGTTGATGCGCTTCACACAGGCATTGAGTTTATTCACAGCCTGTTTCTGAATCGTACTTCCTCTATATTCTTTTTGGAACAACCTGATAATATCTTCCTTCGCTTCTTCGTAAAGCGTTTGTTCTCCGCCCTCCTTATCCAGAAAGTTAACAAGTAAATACTCGTAATTATAGCGTTTGGCCGACAGCTTCAGCAGCATTTCTACGAGTTCTTTTTTCGAAAGCTGGTTGAGTTGTTCTTTGAGAATGGCTTTGTCGCGGGGCATATCTTAGGGTTCGTAATTTGTTTCACAAATATAACAAATTTGCTCAGAACCAGGAATTGTTATCAATTGATTTATCAAAGTCGATTAAAAATCTAATCACCTGATTTGTCTGCAAAAAAAATATATTTCACAACCAACGAAGCCACTCTTTATTTTTTACATTATTGTTTATCCTAATTTTCACTGATTTTCTGTATCTTTGCAGTCCAAAATAAATCAGAATTAAAGAGTAAGGCACAAGCAATTAAAACTTTGAGCCTCATATCTTTTTATGATCAACTAAATGCAAAATACGAAACAATGAGTAATTTTAAACGAACCACCGTAACTTCAGCGCTTCCTTATGCCAACGGACC
>JAYFRI010000262.1:0-2736 GCA_034926015.1 Paludibacter sp.
ATCATAAAAATCTTATTTAACACACAGCTTGAAACTTAAAATTAATATTATGGGTAAACTACAATCATTTATCAGCTATCTGTTTGAAAAAAATAGCAATGTAACTTCGGAAAAAGAGTTAATCAGAGAAAGAATTAAAAAGAAAAAGCAACAACTCACCGACAATGAAAAAGAAATTGAAGCAGCTAATGTGTTTGAAAAAATTGAAGCATTACCGGAATTTGAAAATGCTCGTAGTGTAATGATTTACTGGTCGATGCCTGATGAATTGCCTACTCACAATTTTATTATTCGCTGGAGTAAGAAAAAAACAATGTTGCTTCCTGTCGTTAAAGGCGAAGATATGCTTATAAAGCCCTTTTCTACAAAAGAAGAGCTTAAACAGGGAAGTATGGGTATTTGGGAACCAGATGTTCAGAAAGAATACCTGAATTCTATTGATTTGGTGATTGTTCCGGGGGTGGCTTTTGACAGAGATAAGAGCCGGCTTGGCCGGGGTAAAGGATACTATGACCGGTATTTTATCAATAAAAGAATAGTGAAAATTGGTGTGTGCTTTGATTTTCAGTTGTTGGAAAGCATTCCTATCGATTCGTTCGACATCAAAATGGATAAAGTTGTAACAAACTCATTTTTAATAGAATAATCACCAATTCGATCATTAAACTTTTTTGCTGATTCGAAACCAATTCAATGCCTCCGAAATTGCTATATCAAGCGATTTTTGAGGCATTTTTAATTCCGTAACCGCTTTCTTATTTGAATAATATTCACGTACTAAAAGCTGATGTATATTCATACTGCACACATCAGTTTTTATTCCGAGCAACCTTATGATATCTCCGGCTTTTCCGGCCATTTCAAGAATAAAATCGGGTAAAACAATCAATTTTTGAGGGTATCCTCCTATTCTGCTTTGCCTTAAATAAAATTCTTTAAAAGAGAGGTTTATCCCCGAAGCCAGATAATGTTCACCATTTTTTCCATCCGTCAGTGCATTACAAACAGCTGTAGCCACATCGCTTGTTGCTACGAAATTTTTTCCGCCCGAAGGAACAAACATGATTCTTTTACGATAAGCCATCAACAGAAGTTTACCCGAACTCGGTTTTGTATCATAAGCACCAATCATAAAGGTTGGATGGATGATAATTACATGCCTGTCTGGCTTCCTGGATGCTTCTTCAAAAAACTTTTCGGCTTCTACTTTGCTTCGGGCATAAAATGATTTCGAAAACGGAAACGCTATCGTATCATCTTCTGTTGCCAACTGTTTTTCGCTTCCGTAACCTATCGTATTGGCTGTACTCACAAAAACAAGACGATTGATGTTGAATTCGTTGGCTACTTTTATAACATTGGCTACTCCGTCCACATTTACTTTCCTGTAATCCTCATAATGAAGCAAATTAGTTGATGTCACGGCAGCGATATGAATAATGGCATCGCAACCATCGGCAGCCAATTTTAGCGAATCGTAATCAGTGAAATTCCCTCCTACTGACTCAATATTAGTCATATCAATATAAATATCACGAGTGCCCCTTAAAATTATTCTGATGTCATGATGCACCTTTTGAAGTTGCATTACCACATGATGCCCCAACAAACCATTTGCTCCTGTTACAAGTACTTTCATTCGATGACTGATTTTTTACGGTTGCAAATATGCACAAAAAAACCGACTCTGCTTCGGTATGAAACAGAATCGGTTATAAAAATCTATGTTTTGTTGGTTTTATTTCAATTTTTTGGAAATCAGGTTGTCGACCGAAAATTTACCACTTCCACCTATCATCAAGGCAATAGATAAACCAATGACAAGTATAAAATACTCCATTCCCTCACCTGCCTGAGCGCCAAACCAGTTCATAAAGAAACCGTGACCAACATGACCACCCAAAAACATGGCTCCACCCAAAGTAAGGAAAATAGAGAAAGCCATAAAACGGGTACCTGCTCCGAGCAAAACACCAATTGCACCTACGAATTCGGCCAATATAACCAAAACTCCAAGTAACATGGGCATCCCCATACCTGTAAAAGCTCCAAGTGTAGCTTCAAATCCATATCCGCCAAACGAGCCTAATGCTTTTTGCATACCGTGAGGTAAAATTACAATTCCTAATGCCAGGCGCGATACCAATAAAGACCAGTTGTTTGTGTCTGTTGCAAAAAATTTATTTACTAATGTATTCATAATCTTGTTTTTTATTTTTAAATTTAATTTTTTTAATGTGTTATTTTTCAATTATTTGAATGAATATTTTCAATTCATGGGTATTTCCATAATTAATATTTTACTGTCGGTGGACGATACGATTTGAAACTCATCCGTTTCCCAGATTCCCAATCCATCTCTTCGTTTTAATGTCTTGTCAGCAATCGAAGCTTCGCCTTCAATTACAAAAACATAAACACCTGATTCTTTCTTATGAAGCTTATAATTTACGCTCTTCCCGGCCGATAAATCGCCAAGCTGAAACCAGGCTTGCTGATGAATCCACACTCCTGCATCTTCGGAGTTGGGAGAAAGAATTTGGTAGAGTTCATTTGGTTTTCGCAAATCGGCAAGCGACATTTGCTGATAACGTGGGGTTACGTTTTTTTTGTCCGAAAAAACCCAAATTTGCAGCAATTCTAATTCTTTGTCTTTATTAGCGTTATATTCACTGTGAAAAATCCCTGTTCCTGCGCTCATTACCTGTATTTCGCCTGCATTGATAACGCCCTTAT
>JAYFRI010000011.1:0-3677 GCA_034926015.1 Paludibacter sp.
CAGGCATCGCAAGATAGAACACAAAAAAGACAAACCACCGAATCTGATTTTAAAATGAGTTTGCTCGTCATGATTGCTTGCATGATGAAAGCTGACAGCCAAGTACATAAATCAGAATTGGCTGTGGTGAAAAAGTTTTTAGTCGCCAATTTCGGAGAAGAAGGAGCTTTGGAGGCATTACAGATACTGAAAAACTTACTGAATCAACCCATCGATGAAACTGAAGTTGCAATGCAAATTAATCAGTACATGAATTATTCGGCCAAACTCCAATTAATACATTTACTGTTTGATATTGCTTATGCGGATGGAAATATTCAGGCCAGTGAATTAAGTCTGATTGAACGAATCTCAGGTATATTTCACATATCAACAGCCGATTTCAATTCGATAAAAGCACCTTACAACAAACAAACCGATCCGATTTGGGCCTACAAAACGCTCGAAATCGAACCTTCGGCCACCGACGATGAGGTAAAAAAAGCGTATCGGCGAATGGCTATGAAGTATCACCCCGACAAAGTAAACAACCTGGGCGAAGACATGAAGAAGTCGGCAACAGAGAAATTTCGTTCAATCAATGCTGCTTACGAAAACATAAAAAACATACGTGGTATTAATTAAAGAACAAAGCACATGAATAATTTTGTAACTATCAAGTCATTCGCCAGTTCTGTTGATTTTGAAATGGTGAAATCCTACCTCGCATCGTGCGGAATTGAATGTTTCGGACGCGATGAGATCACCAACCGGGCCTATCTGAATGGTGTGAACGGAGGCGTTAAACTTCAGGTAAGTGAGGACAAAGTGGAAGAGGCCATCAACTTGCTTTTAGAAGGCGGATATATCACAAAAGATGATTTAGAGCCAACATCTGAAATCAAGTGGCTGGACAATATCCTTTCAAAATTCAGAAGCAAGAAGAACGATTAACCATTGCGACAGCAAACAGGTATGGCAGAACAACAAATGAAAAAATTGGCGAAGGAAACCGCCATATATGGAGTCAGCAGCATTCTGGGCAAATTTTTGAACTGGCTTTTGATGCCATTTTACACTTTCTATCTTGTAGGTGGTCCGGCCGAATACGGCATCGTTACCAACCTGTATGCATGGACTTCACTTCTGCTGGTCGCACTTACCTATGGCATGGAAACCGGGTTTTTTCGTTTTGCCAATAAAAACAAAGAAAACGAACTGAATATCTACGGCAACACCTTAGTATCCATTAGCACTACCTCATTGATATTTATACTTTTGTGTTTTATATTTACCACTCCTGCAGCCAACTTTTTAGGATATGCCTCCCACCCCGAATACATTACAATGATGGGCATAACTGTTGCTATCGATGCCTTTGCGTGTATTCCGTTTGCTTATTTGAGGTACAAAAACCGACCTATAAAGTTTGCTGTTCTCAAGTTTCTGTATATCGTTTTCAACATTGTATTGAACCTGTTCTTTTTGGTGGCCTGCCCATGGCTGATGATTCATGCGCCACAGACCATCAGTTGGTTCTACGACCCTACTTATGGAGTTGGTTACGTGGTGATTTCAAATTTCATTGCCACCATTATTCAAACATTGTTTTTGGTACCCTATATGTTCCCGGGCAAATTTAAACTTGATTTCAATCTGCTTAAACCTATTTTAAAATACTCGTTTCCATTGCTGATATTAGGGATAGCCGGAATAATGAATCAGAATCTTGATAAAATCATTTTTCCATTTTTACGCCCCGGAGAAATTGGAGAAAGAGAACTTGGCATTTATGGCGCTTCATCGAAAATCGCTATGGTCATGATGATGTTTACACAAGCCTTCAGGTATGCTTATGAACCTTTTATTTTTGCTCAAAACAAGGACAAAGACAGTTTGGCAACCTATGCCGATGCCATGAAGTACTTTATCCTGTTTTCGCTGCTCATATTCCTCGGCATGGTATTATACATGGATTTTTTCAAACTATTTATCGAAAAAAATTACTGGTCGGGCTTCAGCATAGTGCCCATTGTGTTGATGTCGTTTATTTTTCAGGGCATCTTTTTCAACTTATCTCTCTGGTACAAGCTCACCGACAAAACCATGTATGGTGCCTGGTTTTCGATACTCGGCACTGTTATCATTGTTTTTGGCAACATTATGCTTGTTCCAAAGTTCAGTTACACCGGAGCTGCATGGGCGGCTTGGGCATGTTATTTTGTAATTATGCTGGTGTCCTATTATTTTGGACAAAAACATATGCCCATTAAATACGATTTAAAAACCATTGGCCTATATTCTATCGTTACAGTTGTGCTATACACGATTAGTTTGTTTATAAACACTCCATACGTAGTAGTAAATATAGGATTGAAGTCTTTTTTAATGCTTGCTTTTATAATAATATTGGTTAAACGGGATTTCCCATTGAAAAATATCCCCATTATCAACCGATTTGTAAAATAAGAATGTGAAAAAACCGTTCACTTTTATGAAATAAATTATAAAACATTTTGCTTTGAATTATTGATAGGTGAAACAGCCTGGAAAAACTTCAACAAAGAAAACACCTTGACATGATTTCATTAGTCATCTGTTCTGCACATAAAAAAATATCAGAAGCATTGGTAAATAACATTACTGAAAGCATTGGTGTGCAGCACGAGATCGTTTATATTGACAATCACGACAACCGGCATTCAATATTTTCGGCTTACAATGAAGGAGTTGCGCGCTGTAAATATCCTTACATCTGTTTTATTCACGAGGATGTTTTTTTTCATTCGCACAATTGGGGGGGGAAATTAATAAATCATCTGCAAACACCAAACGTTGGAATTTGCGGTCTGGCCGGACGTGATTTTGTAACGCGTGTACCGGCTTCGTGGAAAGTAAAACTTCCGAGTGTCAACATCATTCAGTCTGATCATTCCGGACGTAAATCTTCGAAAAAACGGCTTAACCCGCCTCAATATAAGCTCGAACGCAGAAACGTTGTTTTGTTGGATGGCGTTATGCTATGTATGAAAAAGGAAATTTTCAATCACATTAGGTTCGACGATCAGCTGGAAGGATTTCACGGATACGATTTTGACATTTGCATCCAGGCCGCAGTAAATGGCTTCGACAACTATGTAATGTATGACATTGAGGTGGAACACTTTTCGCGTGGAAATCCAGATGCTGAATACTACCGCATTCTTATAAAAGTATTCCGGAAATGGTCAAATCTTTTACCTTTGACATTAAAGAATGCACCCAATGAACAAATAAAGCAACTACCGGCCATCGAGAAAAAAGGTGTATCAAGGCTCCTTGGAAAACTTGTGAGACGCGAGTTTCCTACAAATGAAATTGTTGCCGAGATCAGCTATTTTATAAACAGTATCGATCTGGACAATAAACAAACAAGATTAAAAACAATACTACCGGAGGTGTATGCTCAGAAGTTGATCTACTTTACGGTAAACAAAATTCCTAAACGATTTCTTTGCCTTGTGAAAGGCGTATTAAAACAAAGTACATGAACAATTTACACATCATTACTCCAGTCAAAGACTCTTTAGATACGACTTTGAAAACCATAGAATGTATAAGTATAGCCGAAAAATCATTTTCGGCGAATTACACTATATATAACGATTTCAGTAGCGAAGAAACCACCGAAAGACTTAACACGTCGGCACAAAAATTTG
>JAYFRI010000068.1:0-3752 GCA_034926015.1 Paludibacter sp.
ACAGGAGAAAGGTTATGAATTTACAGACTTGTACAACTCTACCGGATTGTTTGAGAAAGAGCACAAAAAAAGGAAGACTAAATAGCCTTCCTTTGCATTAGGGTGGAAAACGGGGCTCGAACCCGCGACCTTCGGAACCACAATCCGACGCTCTAACCAACTGAGCTATAACCACCGTGTTTTGCGGGTACAAAGATAATACAGTATTCGATTTTTCGCAAGTGTTTTAATTAAAAAACATTTTATTTTTACAAACAACTGATTTACAATAAAAAATAAAACAAGATACATGAACTTTTACATTTCAAACCCTGAATTGGACAATACAATAAACGAAATTAAGCGCAAATTTAAGCTCTCGATGAATGGCGTTACGGCCGATTATATGAAAAATTCGGGCATTGTTTATAAACTCAATTACGGGGTTTCAATTCCACGAATAAAAGAAATTGCACAGGGATATAAACCTAACAGCGACTTAGCCGACCGATTATGGGTCATTGGCATCAGGGAAACCATGATCATGTCGACGCTCATTCAGCCTGTCGAAAGTTTTAAAATTGAAAAAGCAATGAGCAGGATAGATGGAACAGACAAGATGGAATTAGTTGAGCAACTAAGCATGAATCTATTAGCCAAGCTTCCATATGCAACCACCTTATGTACTCAATGTATCAACAGCCCCCGATTATGGACTCAGATTACAGGGTTCATGTTATTGTTGCGCATCTACCAACAATTCAGCAAATCAGAACTTATTCAATTAATTGACAAAACATTTGAATTGGCCGACACCAACGAATTTCATCTTTACAAGGCAATAGGACTATCCCTGAGCAGATGTTGCCGTAAAGATGCGTCAGTGGCGACGTACATTCTTGAAAAAATAAAAATGAAAGCAGACAAAGATTCAGATGCATTGCGTTACATTGCCAACGAATTGAAACAGGAAACAGAATTTTTATAGCCGGATTACTCAATAATACATTGAAAAGTTGTACTTTTGTAAGTCACCATTTATAAGCAATGAAAGAGGAATATTCATTCGAAGGGATAAAAGAAGTTTTTACTGACTATCTTAAAAAGAAACAACACCGTAAAACTCCCGAACGATTCGCAATTCTTGAACACATTTATTTGCACGAAGGACATTTCGATGCTGAAATGCTGTACAATGCAATGCAAAAAGAATACCGTGTGAGCCTGGCAACCATCTACAACACGCTCGACATTTTGCTGGATTGTAGCCTGATCGTAAAACACCCTTTTATTGGACAAACTGCGCAATTTGAAAAAACCTTTGGCAACACAATCCACCATCATTTGGTGTGTTCGAAATGTGGTACTGTAAAAGAATTTGCAGATAAAAAAATCCGCACTACAATTCAATCGAAAAATTTCTCTACATTCGAAATAACGCATTATTCACTTTACCTTTACGGCATATGTAATAAATGTAAAAGCATAAAAACAAAAAGCAAAGCACGAATTTAAAATCAATTAATCAATTATATATTCAATGAAAGTAGATGTTTTACTTGGCCTCCAATGGGGCGACGAAGGAAAAGGAAAGGTGGTAGATGTATTGACACCGGGTTACGATTTAGTGACTCGTTTCCAGGGAGGCCCAAATGCCGGCCATACACTCGAATTTGAGGGTAGTAAATTTGTACTTCGCTCCATCCCATCCGGAATTTTTCAGGGAGGTAAAATAAACGTGATTGGTAATGGCGTCGTACTCGACCCAGCACTGTTCAAGGCCGAAATCGATGCCCTCGAAGTATCGGGACACCCGTTAACAGAAAGACTCAAAATTTCAAAAAAAGCCCACCTCATTCTTCCTACCCATCGTTTGCTCGATGCAGCCTACGAATCCGCCAAAGGAAACAGCAAAATTGGCACAACAGGCAAGGGCATCGGACCGACTTACACTGACAAAATCAGCCGCAACGGACTTCGGGTAGGTGACATCCTGAATAATTTTGACGAAAAATACAAGGCAGCCATCGAACGACATAAAGAAATGCTCGATCAATACGATTTTGAATATAATCTGCCCGAACTCGAAAAAGCATGGTTCGAAGGCATTGAATGCATCAAACGCTTCGAACTTATCGACAGCGAACATTTCGTTAACGATGCATTGAAAGCCGGCAAAAAAGTACTTGCCGAAGGCGCTCAGGGAACTATGCTCGATATCGACTTCGGATCCTATCCTTTTGTTACGTCTTCCAATACCATTTGTGCGGGCGCCTGCACCGGACTCGGAGTAGCTCCACGCAACATTGGCGAAGTATATGGCATATTTAAAGCATACTGCACCCGCGTTGGCAGTGGCCCATTCCCTACTGAATTGTTCGATGCAACAGGCGATGACATGCGCAAAATTGGCTTCGAATTTGGCTCAGTGACAGGCAGACCCCGCCGCTGCGGCTGGATTGATCTGGTAGCATTGAAATATGCAGTTATGATCAATGGCGTAACTCAGTTAATCATGATGAAAAGCGACGTAATGGATGGATTTGATACTATAAAAGCCTGCGTTGCTTACAATATTGATGGTGTTGAAACAGAACAATTCCCTTTCGATCTGAACGACGGAGCCGAAGCACAATACGTAGAAATGCCGGGCTGGAAAACCGACATGACAAAAATGCAATCGGAAGAAGAATTCCCCAAAGAATTTAATGCTTATCTTGATTTTCTGGAAAGAGAATTAGAGGTACCAATCAAAATTGTTTCGGTAGGTCCCGACAGAGCTCAGACGATTATTCGCTACAACGACTAATTGAAACTTACACAAGCAACGTTCCGTACTTCTCAACTAAAAGTACGGAACGTTTTTGTTTTATCCCACACCAACGCGCCCTGAACTTTTTCAACTCACCCCATGTTTATAAAAAAACACGCTACTGACATTTTGTCTTTTGGCAGGGATTTTGACTCAAAAAACTCATAAATTTTTAAAACAAGAGAATTATGTTTATAGGTTATATTATTTTTGGTGTTGTTGCCCTTATCAGTTGGGCTATTTCTGCAAATCTGCAATCTAAGTTTAAGAAATATTCCAAAATTCCTATCCCTTACGGAATGACCGGGAAAATGGTGGCCGAAAAAATGCTTCATGATCATGGAATTTTTGATGTTCAGGTTATTTCTACCTCAGGACAACTAACCGACCACTACAACCCTCTTACCAAAACGGTGAACCTGAGTGAAGGCGTTTACGGTTCAAACTCTGTTGCTGCTGCTGCTATTGCTGCTCACGAATGCGGACATGCGGTGCAACACGCCACAGCCTACGCGCCACTTACGCTCCGGTCGAAACTGGTGCCGGTGGTTAGCTTTGCTTCCAACTGGATGCAATGGGTATTGTTAGCCGGAATTGTTTTGGTTAATTCATTTCCACAATTATTGCTGGCCGGAATTATTCTGTTCGCTACTACCACGCTTTTTAGTTTTGTTACTTTGCCAGTCGAAATCAACGCCAGCAGTCGTGCTTTGGCCTGGTTGAGCAATGCCGGCATTATCAACTACGAAACACAAGGACCTGCACGCGATGCTTTGAAAACAGCCGCCTACACTTATGTGGTAGCCGCACTAGGCTCGTTGGCCACACTGGTATACTACATAATGATCTTTTTGGGACGGAGAGATTAAATGAATATTGTCTGAAACGGAAAAATTGTTACCTTTGCAAGCTCAAAAAACAATGGCTCCGTAGTTCAGCTGTATAGAACGTCAGATTCCGG